>JAKANW010000596.1 GCA_021823555.1 Chloroflexota bacterium | reverse complement strand
CCCAGGGTCAGGATGATGAGCGGGCAGGTCAGCACCTTGAGCAGCGGGCGCAGGAAGGCGTTCACCAGTCCGAAGATCAGGGCCAGCCAGATGATTGAAATCCAATCGCCGGTAAAGTCCAGTCCGCGGCCATTCAGCAGGAAGATCGCCAGGTACAGGGCGATGGCGTTGATAACCCAACGCAGGATGAATTTTGTCATTGCATCTCCTTTCGCTAGAAGATACGAAATCAGGCGGGAGAAGTCGCGCCGGGAGCTTCCATCCAGATCAAGGTGCGCAAAGGCTTGAAGCCTGCCGACTGGATGGCTTCGACGGCTTCCCCCGCAGGATATTCGAGGAAAACATTAGGTTGATAAGACAGGACGCGCCGCGCCTCATTGAGGACCGCCGTGATCGCCTCGGGGCTGGACTTGGGGCTGGCTGCCAGCCAAAGGGCATTCGATTCCCTCCCCGCGGGAATCCACGCCAGTGTCGCTTCAAGCTGGCCCCTCTGAACTGCCGCCCACTGACGCACGTTGATGTCCACGAAAGCCAGGTAGAACCAGTTCCACAGGCCGGGTCTCAGCGCGGAGAAATTCCATGAATGGTACCAGGCCAGTTCGTCGGGGTAGAGGCGGCGCAGCCAATCCTGCTGCTGAGGCCAATATCGCGGCAGGCGCGTGGTAACGGTCAAGTCGCCTGGGAGCTTTGAGGCAGCCTGGAGTCCACCGGCCTGCCAGGATGTGCGGCGGGCGTGTTCGCGGAAACCCAAATCGGCGTAGAGTTGAATCGCGCCGGGGTTGTCATCCCGGACGTGCAGCCAGACGGCAGAGACCTTGTGCTGCCTGCTATGCTGGAGAGCGCGCCCGGTAAGGGCGCGGGCAATGCCATGGCGGCGGAAATCCGGGTGAACAGCCACATTTGCGATCAAATAAATGCGCCTGCCATTCTGACGAAAGGGCACCAGGCTGGCGTTCCCAACGATCCTGCCATCTTCCTCCCAAACGTATCCGGTCAGGGGCAGGGAAGTACTCTCGGCCACCTTCGTAGCCCAGCGTAGAAAACCGTCATCCCGCCCGGCGCGGCGCATATCCTGAACGTAGCGCTGTCCCTCGGTGTCCATCGTGTTGGAAAAGCACAGTTCGATCAGGTCGGCCACGGCGGGCAGGTCGCGCAGGATGTTGAGCGGGCGCAGGGATGGGTGCGCTTCGATGCGGGTAGAAATGGGAATGGACGCCATTGGGGATATTATAAACCCGACAATCTGTGCATGACTCTAATAGTCCTCTTATGCGCTGTGGACAATTCGCCGACGCGCTTTTGTTATAATCGCTGCCAGTAGGACAAATTGATAATTTGTCCTACGGAGGAATAACCTATGATGCGATTTGACCGATTTACCGAACGTGCCCAGGAAGCCGCCCAGCGCGCTGCGGAGATCATCCAGCGCTATGGCCACAACCAGATTGATACCGAACACATCCTGCTGGCGCTGATCGAACAGCCCGGCGGAGTGATCCCCCAGATTCTTGAAAAACTCAACGTTAGCGCAGAGGCTCTCACCGAACGCCTCGACGCCACCCTGCGCGCCAGCCCAAAGGCCAATATCTTTGGCGGCGGCGCGGGACAGATTTTCATTACGCCGCGTGTCAAGCGGATCATTGACCTGGCAAACGAGGAAGCCAACCGCCTGAAAGACGAATATATTTCCACCGAACACATCTTCCTCGCCATCCTGACCGAACGCAATACGCCCGCGGCGCGCATTTTGGAATCGGCCGGCCTGACGCGGGACCGCGTCTACGATGCCATCCAGGAGATGCGCGGTGGACAGCGTGTCACAGATCCGCAAGCCGAGTCGCGTTACCGCACCTTGGATAAATACTCACGTGACCTGACCCAACTGGCGCGTGAAGGCAAACTAGACCCGGTCATTGGCCGCGATAACGAGATCATGCGCCTGATCCAGATCTTGTCGCGCCGCACCAAAAACAACCCGGTGCTGATCGGTGAAGCCGGCGTGGGCAAGACTGCCATCGCCGAGGGACTGGCGCAAAAGATCGCCACCAACGATGTGCCGGAGATCCTTTCGGGCAAACGGGTGGTCGCGCTCGACCTGGGTTCGATGATCGCGGGTTCGCGCTTCCGCGGCGAGTTCGAAGAACGCCTGAAGGCTGTCATGGAGGAGATCCAGCGCGCCCAGGGCGATATTATCTTGATGATTGATGAGCTTCACACCGTGGTCGGCGCGGGAGCCGCGCAAGGCGCCATGGATGCCAGCAACATGTTGAAGCCTGCGCTGGCGCGCGGCGAATTGCAGTGCATCGGCGCGACCACGCTGGATGAGTTCCACAAATACATCGAAAAAGACGCCGCACTCGAACGCCGTTTTGCGCCGATCTATGTGGAAGAGCCAAGCGTTGACGATACCATCAAAATGCTGAACGGTTTGCGCGACCGCTATGAAGCGCATCACAAAGTACATTTCTCGGATGAGGCGCTGGTGGCCGCTGCCCGGCTGGCGGATCGTTATGTCACCGACCGTCATTTACCCGACAAGGCCATTGACCTGATGGATGAGGCCGCTGCCAAATTGCGGGTGGCGTTGTATTCGATGCCGCCCGATCTCAAAGCCATGAAGACTGACGTAGACCGTTTGCATGCAGAGGAGGAGCAGGCAGGCCTGGAACGCGATTATGAACGCGCCGCCCAGAAGAAAGCCGAACGCCTGCGACTCGAACAGGAATTCAACGCAAAGCGCGATAAGTGGGAGGCCGAACACCAACTCGATGAAGTGGTGGATGTGAATGACATCGCCTCTGTCGTCCATCAGTGGACGGGCATCCCCGTCACGCAGATGATGGAGACCGAATCCGAGAAATTGCTGCACATGGAGGAACGCCTGCACGAGCGCATCATCGGCCAGGAGGAGGCCATCCACGCCATTTCGGATGCCATCCGCCGCGCCCGCTCCGGCCTCAAAGATCCGTCCCGTCCCATCGGTTCGTTCATCTTCATTGGACCATCGGGCGTTGGCAAGACCGAACTGGCCAAAGCGCTGGCCTGGTTCATGTTCGACGATGAAGATGCCCTGGTGCGCATTGACATGTCCGAGTACCATGAGCAGCACACGGTCAGCCGCCTGTTTGGCGCGCCGCCCGGATACGTCGGCTACGAAGAAGGCGGCCAATTGACCGAGGCCGTTCGCCGCCGCCCGTACCGCGTGGTGTTGTTCGATGAGATCGAGAAGGCGCATCCCGAAGTATGGAATGCACTCCTACAGATCCTGGACGATGGCCGCATGACCGATGGCCAGGGCAACGTGGTGGACTTCCGCAACACGATCCTGATC
>JAKANW010000595.1 GCA_021823555.1 Chloroflexota bacterium | reverse complement strand
TCCGGACAATGTGCCCAACAAGGAGATGATGGCGCAGCATCTGGGCAAGCCCCTGATCTCCATTCCCTATCCCTTCGGCACCCATGAGAGCTATGGGCGCAACATGAACGCGCGTCTGTGCGCTTTCCTGGATCGCTTCGGCTTCGAATACGATTTCCGCAGCGCCACGGACATGTACAAGTCTGGCATTTATGACGCGGCGCTGCTGCGGGTGCTGGCCAAATACGACGAGGTCATGGCGGTCATGCTGCCAACCCTTGGCGATGAGCGTCGCGAGACCTACTCCCCATTCCTGCCGGTCAGCCCACGTTCGGGCAAGGTGTTGCTCGCACGGGTTATCGCCCGCGATGTTGAGCGCGGCACCATTACCTATATCGAGGAGGACGGCAGCGAGGAAACCGTGCCGGTGACCGGGGGGCATTGCAAGCTGCAGTGGAAGCCGGATTTTGGTATGCGCTGGGCGGCGCTTGGCATCGACTACGAGATGTACGGCAAGGACCATCTGCCCTCGCAGCCGCTATATGACCGGATCTGCCGCATTGCCGGCGGTGAGCCTCCGGAGCATTTCGTGTTCGAACTGTTCCTCGATGAACACGGCCAGAAGATCTCCAAGTCCAGGGGCAACGGACTGTCGATCGACGAATGGCTCAGTTACGGACCGGAAGAGAGCATTGCCCTCTTCATGTTCCAGAAGCCGAAAGCGGCCAAGAAGCTGTATTTCGATCAGATTCCAAAGGCGGTTGATGACTACATAGCGCTGCTCGATGCCTATCGCGGCCTTACCAGCGTCGAGGCGCAACTGGAAAGTCCGATCTGGCATCTGCACAACGCCCATCCTCCGGCTGAACGCTATCCCGTCAGTTTCGCCCTTCTGCTCAATCTGGTCAGTGCCTCCAATGCGCATCACCGCGATGTGCTGTGGGGTTTCATTCGCGCCTATGCGCCCGAGGCCAGCCCGCAGCACAATCCAGGCCTTGACCGGCTCGTGGATTATGCCATCCGCTATTACGAAGACTTCGTGCGCCCGCACAAGAATTTCCGCACCCCGAGCGACAAGGAGCGTGCGGCGCTCGCTGAGCTCGCCGATCAGCTTGATGCCATGGGTGACGAACGCGACGGCGAACGAGTCCAGTTTGAAGTCTATGAAGTCGGCAAACGTCACGCCTTCGAGCCACTGCGTGACTGGTTCAAGGCGATCTATGAAGTGGTAATCGGACAAAGCCAGGGACCGCGCTTTGGCTCCTTTGCCGCGCTGTTCGGCTGTGCCCAGACCGCAACCCTGATCCGGCGGGCACTGGCCGGCGATTTTCTAGGATCGGATGCATGAAACTGCGATGGCTTCTCGCCGCCCTGATGCTGGCCGCACCCAGCCTCGCCCAGACGCCCTCCCCGCGTGCCCTTTACATCGCAGGTCATTACAATGCGGCGATCCGTGCCGGCCTCGCCCAGCATGACGGCGAAGGCCTGACCGAAGCGGCACGGGCGGCACTCGCCAACGCCCGTCTCGGCAAAGGCCCTTGCCTGTCCTGTCTGAAACTCGCCGAATCCTATGCGCGGGCAGCCATCGCAGCCGACCCCACGTCTGCCCTGGCCCGGGTCTACCTGGCCGCGTCCCTCGGCTATGAAGCGCGCATTATCGGCATTATGGAGGCTGAGGCCAAAGGCTTTGCCGGAGAGGCCAAAGACAACCTCAAGATCGCGCTCAAATATCATCCGCACAACGGCTTTGCCCTGGCCGCCATGGGCGGCTGGAATATCGGCGTTGTGGCTGGCGGCGGTTCAGTCCTCGCCGATCTCATGTATGGCGCCAGTACCAGTGACGGTATCGCCTATTACCACAAGGCGTTTGCGGCCGATCCTTCGAGCATCGTACCGCGCTTCGAATATGTGCTCTCGCTTTCGTCTCTTGATCGCGCGCGTTATGCGGCCCAGATCGAAAAGGCACTCAACTTCGTCGTGCAGGGCACCCCGCATACCGCCTATGAAAAAGTCATGCAGGAGCAGGGACGCCAGCTTTTAGCGCTGTGGCAGGCTAAGAACTGGTCTGCCTATCAGCGGCTGGTGCACCACATCCAGGGCTATCCGGATTAGTTACTGCGAGACGAACAGAATCCGGTGCATGAAGACGACGTCGGCGCGCTTCAAGACCACATCGCAGCCGTTGCGCAGCCCCGTAGACATCTTGACCTGTGTCGTTCCAAGTCCGACCACGCGGCGCAGCAGGACAAGGCCATGGCGCGTCTTTACGACGACGCGGTGGCCCTTGCGCAGTGGGGCCGAGGGCGAGATGACAAGGCGATCGCCTTTACGATAGAGCGGACGATAGGCCTCGCTGTGCAGTTCGACAGTATAGGTGTCCATTGCCAGGCCAAGGGCCGCCGCATCAAACCCTTTGTTTGTCGCGCCCTCAGCTCCGTCTTTCTCGGTATCCACCCCACCTGCCTTCTCGTGACAGACCTCGAGCAGCGTCTCCACGCTCACATCAAGGGCGGCAAGCGCCTTAGCGACGCTTTCGGTCGAGGGCCAGCGTGGCTTGCCCGCGGCAACGCGCTTGGACTTGTTAAAGGTCGTGGGGTCCAGACCCGCGCGCCGCGCAAGGCCGGAGGGAGACAGACCATGACGCTGTGCCAGCGTGTCAATGGCCTGCCAGATCTGAGAATGGCTGAAGGACATACGGACCCGGACTATTTCGGAAAACGCGTTTCTAAAGTAGGAGGAAGCACCGAGGCAAGCTGACATCACCGCGCACGAGGACGCAGGGGGGCCCTGCCCGGCGCCAGAGGACGACCCCATGCCTGATCCGCTGACCCTGATCCTGCGCTGTGCCCCGCCGGAACCTGCCCACCGCGCCAGCATTACCCTGCTCCGAATGGCCCGGCCTTTCCTGCCCCAGCCCGCCGTCGACCCGCCGGCGCTCGGAATTTCGGTCCTCGGACTGAACTTTCCCAATCCCATCGGGCTGGCGGCAGGCTACGACAAGAATGCACAGGTGCCCGATGGCGCCCTGAAGCTCGGTTTCGGCTTTGCCGAAGTGGGAACGGTGACGCCAAGGCCGCAGCCGGGCAATGCCAGGCCGCGCCTGTTTCGTCTGCGTGAAGACCGCGCCATCATCAATCGCATGGGTTTCAACAATGGCGGACAGGAGGCCCTGGCACGGCACCTTGCGCGCCGTCCGCGTCGCGGCATCCTTGGCATCAATATCGGTGCCAATAAGGACAGCAGCGATCGTATTGCCGATTATCGCGCAGGCTTCCAGAGGCTTGCGGAGCTTGCCGACTATGTCACCGTGAATGGCTCCTCACCAAACACTCCGGGCCTGCGTGGACTGCAGAACAGGAAC
>JAKANW010000594.1 GCA_021823555.1 Chloroflexota bacterium | reverse complement strand
ACATACGCCTCCTGCGTGATTTGTGCGCACGTTAGTATGTTGCAGGAGGGGGAGAAAGGTAACAGGGAAAAGTAAAACCTGGCATGTCTCATCTATGCCACGATTGGCCGTGTGCCCTGCGTGGAATGGGTCGTGCTGGACACGGATCCTTCGGCGGATAACACGGATTTTTAAAAAGGTTTTTCGTGCGAATCCGTGAAATCCGTGTCATCCGTGTCCGAAAAAAGAATTTAAGAAACAGTCTCTAAGGGAAACAGCCTGTTTGCTCGACGCTGGAGAGCACCCAGTACGCTCTGGCGCATGAGACGTTCTCTAACGTCGGCTGATTTATGCAAGAGGTCAAATTAAGAAACAGTCTCTTAGTCCGGGTAAATCTTCCAACCCAATTCTTCACGTTGTTGATCGGTAAATTCCCCTGGCAGGTCCACGAGGATAGCGGTGGCCTCCACGAGCAGTGTGCCATCTTCGGCGTAGATGTAACCTTTCGACTCGCCGGTCCACCTCATGCGCTTCACTTGTTTTCCGACGATCCGCAGAGGCTTGCCAATGGGGACCTTTTGTTTGTACTTGACCTTCAATTCCGCCGTGTACATAAAATTGGACTTGGCCGGGTCCACGCCCATGAAGGCGCGGCCAACGGCCTCATCCAGGATCGTGGCGGTCACGCCTCCATGCAGGATGCCGGGATAGCCCTGATATTCTTCGGGCGCGACGTATTCGGCGGTCACTTCATCGTCCGCGGTTTGGTAGAACTTGAGTTTCAGGCCGATGGGGTTTTCGATTCCGCAGGCAAAGCAATGACGTGAGTTGGGTTGTTTGATTTTCATGATGAGTCCTGTGTTCGTTGTGGGGCGGGATGACACCCCGCCAAACCGCGCTCATGCGGAATACCATTCCGCGCCACAGTTTCTACTTCTCTCCCCAATGGATCGCGATCGTTCCGAACATCAGCCGCTCGTATCCGACCATGCGGAAACCGACGGAGGCCATCAATGCGGCCATTCGTTCGGCGGTGACGAAATTTTCCGTGGTATCGGGTAAATATTTATAGGCATCGCTCGCGCCGGAGACGAGGCGTCCAAGCGTGGGGATGACCACGTGCATGTGAACCCAAATGAACGGCGAGAGGATGTTTTTCTTCGGTCGCGTGGTGTCAAGGATGACAATCCGCCCGCCGTGTTTGAGGATGCGGAACTGTTCCTGCAAGGTCCGGCCCAGGTCTGTGACATTGCGCATCAGGAACCCAGAAACGACGGCATCGAATGAATTATCTTTGAATGGGAGGTGGAGGGCGTCTGCGGCGGAGAAAGGCAGAGGACCGGCCTGTTGTCCCACGCGCATCATCTCGAGGGTGAAGTCCGCCGCAGTGACGCGGACTTGCGGTTCCTGGCGCAGCGCTTCGCGGGCGAGGTCGCCTGTCCCTGCGCCAATGTCGAGCAAGCGCGCGCCCGCTTTGAGGTCGGCCAGAGCGATGACGTGCTTCCGCCAGCGGACGTCCTGTCCGGCCGTCATCAGGCGGTTCATCAAGTCGTACCGCCCTGCGATGCGTGTGAACATATCCTGCACGTAGGCGGCGCGTTCGTTTCCGGTAAGTTGGGTCATGGGGTCTCCTGCGATTTTGTCGCCATTGCGAGGAGGGTGGCTTTCCGATGAAGCAATCCCTTGTTTGGGGATGGAATTGCCTTGCGAAGAGCGCTCGCAATGATGGGCGAATGATACCCAGAGTGGGTGAGCATGTTACAATGCGGCGAACTATGAAAAAACCGACTCTCATTCAAATTTGGTTGATGGCGATTCGCCCGAAGACCCTTCCCGCCGCGGCCTCGGGCGTGGCGATGGGAAGCGCGCTGGCGTGGCGTGATGGAGCGTTTCAATTTTGGCCTGCCCTGGCGGCGTTGCTCGTTGCGCTGCTCCTGCAGATTGGGTCCAACGTGGCGAACGATGTCTTCGACTTCGAGCGCGGCGCAGACACCTCCGAGCGGCAGGGGCCGTTGCGGGTGACTCAGGCGGGGCTGCTGACTCCCGCGCAGGTCAAGCGCGGTTTGTGGGTCATCATCGGGTTGGCTGTCGTGATTGGTTTGTATCTGGCGCTTCTACGCGGCTGGGTTGTGATCGCGATCGGGCTGGCGGCAATCCTCTCCGCCATCGCCTACACCGGCGGACCGTTCCCGCTCGGCTACTACGGTCTCGGCGACATATTTGTGTTCATCTTCTTCGGTCTCGCCGCCGTGGCCGGGACGTATTTCGTGCAGGCGGGTTCGGTCAGCGCGGCGGCGTGGTGGATGTCTGTGCCTGTGGGTCTCATCATCACCGCGATTCTGGTGGTCAACAATTTGCGCGATATCGAGAATGATAAAACGGCTGGCAAGCGCACGCTGGCTGTTCGTCTGGGCGAGCGCGGGACGAAGATCGAATATCTGGCTTGCATGTGCGGGGCGTATGCGCTTGTGCCGCTGGCGGCGTGGCTGGGGCTGGTCTCATGGTGGGGGATGGCGGCATGGCTGTCGCTGCCATGGGCGATCAAGTCGGCGCGGGTGGTTTTCACGCAGAAGGGACGTCCGCTCAATGCCGCGCTCGCGGGAACAGGCCAAACCGCGCTGGTGTTCAGCCTCTTATTTTTCGCGGGACTGCTGGTTTCGCGCTAGAGAATCTGGTTCTCCGGGAATTGCCGCGACGCTCCGCGTGGACACGGATGACACGGATCCTTCGGCGGAAAAGGCCAAAGAAAAATCCGTGCGATCCGTTAAATCCGTGTCCAAAATGTTTTAATCACGGCAATTCCCATTGAGCCAGAAAATCGTTTATCAGTCGAATGTACGTTTCCGGTTGTTCGGCGTGGATGTTATGCCCGGCCTGCGGCGCGAGGATGGATTGCGCGTTCGGAATTTTCCCTTCCATATTACGGATGACTTGAACGTACTTTTCGTCCTTCGCGCCAGCCATCAATAAAACGGGAACGGAAAGAATCGCAAGAGAATCCCACAGCGGGGTTTGCAAGCCGGGGCTGAGATCGCGGATGACCTTTGCCATCCAGCGCGGATCGTTTGTCTTCGCGGCTTCTTTGATCGCCGATAAGGTTTGCGGATGTTTTTTCAAACTGGCGAAGAGCGGCATTTCGTACCACTGCTCCACAAACGCGGACATGCCCTCTTTTAAAATAAACTCAGCGCGGGCCGAGTCTTCGGCCAGGCGGCGGGCGCGTTCGGCTTCGTCCACGAGGCCGGGGCTGGCAGATTCGAGAATGAGGCTATGAATCCGTTCGGGGTGGCGGATTGCGAAATGCAAAGCGATTCGCCCGCCGAGCGAGTAGCCTGCGAGGCAGATTTTTGAAACGGGGAGTT
>JAKANW010000593.1 GCA_021823555.1 Chloroflexota bacterium | reverse complement strand
GTTCACGCTCCACTCGTCAATGTTAGCCGCGCCATATTTCTCGTGGATGTCAATGCGCACGAGCAGGTCTTTGCTGGTTTCCTGATAATTGATTTCCATATTACCTCTTGGTTTGGGTGGCGAGCAAGCGCAAATATACCACAGGTTAAATAACAAGAGCGGGAGAACGACAGGGCAATCGCATCTAATTTGCGCCTCAATAGCCTGTAGAACCTTGTTTGCCAATGCAGAAAACCCTGAAATGCGATTGACCAGACACAAGCGGTCTTTCCCTCACCCCAATTGTGATGACTTTTTGCTGGGACGACTTTCCCCTCTCCCGCTGGGAGAGGGCAGGGTGAGGGTTTTTCGCGGTGATGTAATCACTTTGGGTACAAGTGTCACTTATTGATTGAATTAAGATGCGATTGCCCTGGGGAGAACGAACCCGCTACTCGCTCTTGTTTGCTCAGACTATCGGTTGAGCAGGGCCAGTACTTCGCGTTCGATGGTATCGCAGGCGGCCGGGATTTGTTCTGCCACAGCTTCGCTCAACCCGCTGCCGACCTCCACCTGGCCTACTTCGATGCCCACGATCCGCACCTGGATGCGGCGCACGGGCAGGTTCAATTCCTTAGCCAGGGCCAGCGTTTCGGCCACGCTCCAACCATGTGCAGATTGCGACGCCGACGTGAAGGCCTCCAACTCATTCGGATAAATGGAGTAGACCGTTCCGGCTGGGGCGTGGCTGCGGACCGCGTCCACCAGGATGGCCGCCTCCGCGCCATCAATCAGATCCAGCAGAGTCAGGCCGGGCATTTCGCTCGCTTCCACCCGCACCTCGAACCTGCTGGCCGTTTCAGGATATTTTTCCTGCCACCGGCGGACGGCTTCCAGACCGGCTGCGTCGTCGCCGCGCAGGCTTTGGCCAATGCCGATCACCGCGATTTTCATGGTTATATTTCCTTGACTTTTAGTTTGAGGAAATGTGTGGCGCACGAGATACATGGGTCGTAAGCGCGCACCAGGTGTTCGGCGGTCAGGGTGGCTTCTGCTTCCGGCAATTCCACGATCCTGGGCGCCAGCGCGAACAGGTCTGCTTCGATGCGCGGCAAATTCTGGGCGGTGGGCGGCGTGATCTTGGCAAATTTGACCAGGCCCTGCCCATCAATCTGGTAGCGGTGATACAGCAGACCGCGCGGCGCTTCGGTAGCGCCCGCGCCTTCACCGGCCTTGAGTTTTATCTCCGCGTGCGCCCGGCCTTCGGGTTTGTAAGCGTTGACCAGTTGGATAGCTTCCTCGTAGAAATGCACCAGTTCGATGGCGCGCGCCAGCAGGGATTTGTACGGGTTCCTGAGCGGCAGGGAGATGCCCGCGTCTTTAAGAGCCTGTTTGGCGGCTGGGAGCAACTGCGCGTGGTTCAGGTTCAGGCGCGCCAGCGGGCCGACCAGGTAGGTGTTCCCGTCCACTGTGTGGCTGTGCAGCGCGTTGGAGTGTTTGACGTGCTCCTCGATGTAGCCGGTTTCGTATTCGGCAGTGGTCAGTTTGCGTCCAGTGGAGGACCAGATCTCGCCTTCGATCACGCCATACTCGTTCGGGTGGTGAAGAGCCACGAACTCATAGTCAATTTCCAAGTCCGGGTAGGGAAGCGTGGCTGCCCATTTTGCGCATTCTTTGGCGGCTTCCAATCCCCATTCCAAATCGGGCAGCAGCGCTTTGATGCCTGCAATGTCCGGCCAACGATAAAAGCCGCCGACGCAGGCGTTGACAGGATGCACCGAACGTCCGCCGATGGTTTTGAGGATGTCGTTGCCGATCTTCTTGAGGCGCAATGCGTTCCTGACGACCTCCGGCGCGACGGCTGCCAGCTCGAGTGCAGACTGCTTGCCGAGCATGTCGGGCGCTTGCAGCAGGTAGATATGTAGCGCGTGGCTCTCGATATATTCGCCGCAGTACATCAGGCGGCGCAGGGCGCGTACCTGTGGGGTGACGGTGACGCCCAGGGCGCGTTCGAGCGCGTAGACCGAACTCATCTGGTAGGCTACCGGGCAGATACCGCAGATGCGGGCGGTGATATCCGGCACTTCCTGCAGAAAGCGGCCCACCAGGAAACCCTCGAAGAAGCGCGGCGGCTCATAGATATCAAGGCGGATTTCCACGGCCTTCCCATCTTGCAGGCCGATGTATAAACCGCCTTCGCCTTCCACGCGCGCCAGGGCAGGCACCTCGATGGTCTTCATTTTGACTCCTTTCCGGCGTTATCGGCGATCAGGATGGCGTCGGCTGTTTTGCGGAAGGAGGGAGCGTAGCCGCTGATGCCGCGGAACAGGCGGGCCGTCTCGCCGGGGTGTCGTTCCAGTTTGTGCAGGATGAGGGTGAGCGAATCGATGTTGCCGCTGCGGGCGGGGCCGAAACATCCGTAGCAGCCGCGCCCATTGGCCGGACACAGCGCGCCGCAACCGGCCTGTGTGATCGGGCCGAGGCAGGGCAAGCCTTTGTCCACCAGCACGCAGACTTCGCCGCGCCGTTTGCATTCGAGGCACACACTGTAAGGCGGCAGGTTGGGGCGGCGATTGTTCAGCAAGGCTACGATGACTTCCAGAACTTGCGCTTTGTTGACCGGGCAGCCCCACAGTTCCAAATCCACTTGAACGTGCTGGGAGATGGGCGTGGCGGTTTCCAGGTAGTGCAGGTATTCGGGATGGGCATACGCTGCTTTGGCGTAGGCGCTGGCGTCTGTAAAATTCCGCAGCGCCTGGATGCCGCCGGAGGTGGCGCAGGTGCCCAGCGCAATCAAGGTCCTGGATTCGCGGCGAATCTCCTTGATGCGTTCGATCTCATGCGGGGTGGTGACCGAGCCTTCGACAAATGCGATGTCATAAGGGCCGGGGCGGGCAGCCCGCGTGGCTTCCAGGAAGTAAGCGATATCCACGGCCTCGGCCAGGTCGAGCAATTCGTCTTCCATGTTCAATAACGATAGCTGGCAGCCATCACAGGAAGAGAATTTGAAGACGGCGATGATGGGCTTATGAGGACTCATTAGAACTCCTCCACGTTGAAGAAGGACTCCAGCGCATCAAATCGGAAGACAGGCCCGTCCTTGCAGACGAAATATGGCCCAAGCTGGCAATGGCCGCAGGAGCCTTGTCCGCATTTCATATTGCGTTCCATCGAGAGGAAGATGCGCCCGGCCGCCACCCCGGCGCCGCGCAAAGCGGAGGCGGTGAAGCGCAGCATCACCTCCGGCCCGCACAGCAGCGCCACCGTGTTGGACGGATCGAACACCACGTGCTCGATCAACGCCGGCACCACGCCGACATGGCCGTGCCAGGACGGATCGGCGTGATCGACCGTCACCGCCA
>JAKANW010000592.1 GCA_021823555.1 Chloroflexota bacterium | reverse complement strand
AGGTTTCCTGCTCGCTCTGGAATTGTACGGTGGCGGGATTGTGGTTGAGCAAGATGGTCTGGATGACTGCGGTGAGGTACATGAGAAAGCCCTTGACGAGGGGCAGTTTGTGCGAGCGGATGGTGACCACCGCGTCGAAGCCGGCGCCGAGCGTGTTGTCGAAGTATTCGCGGCGGCCGCTTTCCAGGTCGGTCATCAGGCCAACGTCGATGGTGGAGACGGTTTCGGCTTTGAGCGCGTGCCTCAGGGCATGGTCGGAGTGGGTGGGGATGCCGATGGCGTGGGAGAAGTCATTGCCCGAGCCGATGGGAACCACGCCCAGCACGGGCCGCCGATCTTCGGGGATTTGCATTAAGCCGTTGATCACTTCGTGGACTGTCCCATCGCCCCCCATGGCAACAACCAGGTCACAGCCTTCCGATGCGGCTTGCTTTGCTAGTTCCACCGCGTGCGTGGGATAGACGGTTCCACTCCAGGAGATGTCGCCTTTGAATTCCTGTGCGATGGGGCGCAGGTCATCGGCTACTTTCCAGGCGCGACCCATGTCGGCCATGGGGTTGAGAATCAGTTTAACTTTGCGGGGCATGAATTTTCTCCGATTTTGGAATAGGCTTTTTGCATAAGTGTTTTTGGAATTCACGGCATGGGATTTGCAAGATGCCTATTGTACAACTGCTTGATGCGGATGAGTTTGAATTGGATTTGCAGGTTATAACCCCGCGCCGGGTGCTGTGGTTCCCCCATTCTGGATGCTGGATTTTCCGGTGTTTATTTGCCGGTGTAAGAAATCGATGGTGGAATCAACGGGCCGGTGCCAGCCTTGGCGACTACGAACGTGCCGCGTTGGTGACGCTTGGCGTGGTAGAGCGCCTCGTCGGCGGCGCGCAGCAGATCGGCCCCGACGCGTCCGTGTGTGGGATAGATGGCCAGCCCGCCCGAAAGTCCGAGGCGGATTTTTCTTCCGTCGGGGGCGGTGAAGAAGAATTTGTGGACCTTTTCCTGTATCTTCTCGGTCACCAGCAAGGCGGATTGCAGGTTGGTGTTGCTCATCAGCAGGGTTAATTCATCGCCGCCGTAACGCGCCAGGAAGTCGGTGGCGCGGATGCCCTGGGCCATGAAGCTGAAGAACACGCGCAATACCTGGTCGCCGATGCTGTGACCATAGGTATCGTTGACGTTTTTGAATCCGTCCAGGTCCATCATGACCAGGCCAAAGGGTTGTTCGGTGCGGCGGGCGTTGGTGATCTCGTGCTCAAGACGTTCGTCGAGGGCGCGGCGGTTGGGCAGGCCGGTGACTGTGTCGCTGTAAGCTTTGTAACTGACCATTTGGTGCAGGCTGGCGTTCGCGATGGCTACTGCGGCCTGATCGGCCAGCAGGCTGAGCAGGCGCATTTCGGCTTCGGTAAATCCGCCTATAATGGAACGGGAGAGATTCATTGCGCCGAGAACGCTCTCTCCCATTTTGAGCGGAATGCCGATGATGGAGCCGGTCCAATCACTGGGTGTATTGGCATACAGTGGATGGCTGCGCATATCTTCCACAATGATCATGCGGGCTTCGCGGACGACCGTGTACGTCAATCCGCTGTGGCGCGGCTGGGAGATCAGGCGCGTACTGCCGTCACTTTGCAAAGCTGTTCCGAAATGCAGCAGTCCGTCGCGGTAAAGAAAAATGTGCACGGCGCGCGCATTTGCAACCAGGCGCATGGCCTCGTGGGCGATGGCATCCAGCACGGTGGGCATGTCGAGGCTGGAGGTCAGATTGAGGCTGAGCTTGCGCAGGGCATCCAGTTCGTCAGACTGTTGTTGAAGTTGTGAAAGGAGGGAGTGATTGGACAGCAGGATGGAAGTCAGCGAACGTAAAAGGGCATCCTGGTCAGTTGCAGAAAGATTGGTTTGCTCAACAGTAGAGATCAAAATGTCAAGCAGTATTAATAATTCCCTGCGTACGTTCTCGTCCACCTTCATTTGCGCCAGGGTATGATGCGCTTCGGTCAGTATTTCGCGCTTGTCTTTTCCCATTCTCTTTTTTTATCACGAAACCAAATTGTGAAAAATTACAGCTTGGTGCCGATTTGTTTCTTTTTGGAAATTGCCGGGCATTCTCATACGGCAAATTTTAATACCTTTAGCGCCCGCAGCGTGACCCATTCATTCGGTTCCTTCATTTTTCCAAAGCGCAGCCACGTCTTGCCATCGTAGTTGTATTCGAGCGGCCAGCGTCCATCGTCATCCTGCTTCGAGCGGATGAGTTCGAGCGTGTTCGCGAGGCGCTTGTCTTTTGCGAATCCCAACGCGACCAGCGCCTCCGCGATCTGTAAAATGTCGGTGACGTAAAAAACGGGGAAGCCGAACTTCCACCAGTTGCCGCTCGGTTTGGCCGCCCAGCCGTTGGGATAATCGGCCGTGGATGGATCAACCGCGAAGAAGAAATCCACGCCCGCGCGGATCGCCCGCTGGATGAGTCCGCTTCGTTTCTCGACGGGCAGGCGGCTCAGCGCCAACAAAACTTTGACTCCGCCCCACGCGCACGGGAGTTTGTTGTTCGCCCCGCACGCAAAGCCCGGGCCGCACTTCCCGGCGTAATAGCGCACCTCGGCGTGCTTGTCATTCATCGGCGCAATTCCTTCGCCGATGACCGTGCGCGCCATCCACTCATAAGCCGCGTCCATGCGCTTGTCTTCATAGCCGAGAGTCATCAGCGACCAGAGCATGTTGCCTTGCAGACAGTCAATTGTGCCGGAGGGGGAGTTGTTGGTCATGGATGAAATTTGTCCGCCCGGGTTCAATGCCTGATCGAGATAATACTTGCACGCCACCCGAATGCGTTTATCCTCCTTGACCGAAGCGCCCAGTTGTGCCAACAAAATCAACGCCCACACCGTGGACTTATACTTTGGGCCGTAACCCGTTCCTGGTCTCCCCCACCAGCCCTCCTCGTTCATCTTCGACAGCACGCGCACAATCGGCCCCTCTTTGTGCGCCACTTTCCGCGCCGCTTTCAGTTGTTTATCATCTGGCGGGAGATCAAGCAGGTCGCGCATCGCCAAATAGCGGACATCAGGCGAATCAGATTTCAATAGCCACGAAACCGAGTCGCCGCGCAATTGGGTTTGCCAGGACATGTGTCACTCCTTTCGGGAAGTGGAGTCCCCTGTCTGAAAATAGTATAGCATGGCAATAGACCGCGTTTCAGCGTTCATCGTCTATTGTCAGTCTTGCAACCCCTCCCACTCCCTCAACTTTTCATCCATCTCCTTTTGGACGCGCTCGTACTCCTTGCCAATCACAGCGACCTCCTTCGGGTTCACGAACGGACTCTCCAACTGCGTACCCAGATTCGCC
>JAKANW010000591.1 GCA_021823555.1 Chloroflexota bacterium | reverse complement strand
AGATAGAGGATGATCAATGGGTGGTGCGTAATTCGGCTAGCGAAGTTTTGGAAAACAGAGCAAACATGGGTTCTCGCGCGCCGCGCTCGCATAAAGCCCCTTCCGAGACTCCCTGGCTGATCGAATTCGCTGGAAAGCAGGGAGTTGGGATTTCCCCTGGCGCGCCCGCTACCGATGTTCTCCTCCAAGCCCTCAGAAGCGAGGATTCGGACACACGCCTTGCCTCCCTGCCGTTCCTGAAACAAGCGCCCAGCGAAGGCGTGGTCACACAACTATACCAAGCGATGTACAAAGACGACTTGAAGTTGCGGGAAGCCATTTATCATGCCTTGATGGAGATCGCGGCTTCAGGCATCAAATTGCCCCATCCCTCCCAATTTGGAATTTCCTGATATGTTGTTTGCAATTAAACGAATCCACCAGCTATTATGCAAGGACGCGATGGCTGGTTCAATACAGCGCCGTTCACCTACAACCTACATGAGGCATGAATGACTGACTCGCCCCTGCACCTCTCCATAGCCATTCTGGGTGGAACCGGGAAAGAAGGCAAAGGTCTCGCTTATCGCTGGGCCAAAGCAGGCTGCCACGTCATCATCGGTTCACGCAGCTTTGAAAAAGCCGTGGCTGCTGCCGCGGAAATCACAGAAATGCTCAATGGCAATGCACTCATCGAAGGGACCGATAATATCTCCGCCGCTGACAAGTCCAACGTTGTCGTCCTGACCGTCCCATACTCCGCCCACAAAGATACGCTTGAATCTGTTAAGGACGTGTTGAAAGGCAAGCTTTTCATTGATGTGACCGCGCCTCTTGTTCCGCCCAAAGTAGCTACAGTCCAAATGCCTGCCGCGGGGTCTGCCGCCCAGGAGGCAAAACTAATCCTTGGAGAGGGCGTGGATGTCTGTTCCGCATTCCAGAACATTTCTCATGAGCACTTGTTGGAGGATGCCGAAGTTGAGTGCGATGTTCTGGTTACCGGCACAACCAGGGATGCACGCGCCAAAACCCTCAAATTGGTCGAGGCCGCCGGGCTGACGGGCTGGGATGCAGGCCCTATCGAAAACTCAGCCGTTGTCGAAGGCTTGACCAGTATCCTGATTGGCATCAACAAAAAATACGGAAGCACGCATGCCGGCATAAAGATCACCGGAGCAGGCCAGGCGTAATCATTTGAAAGCATCGAATAAAGAGCCTCCCAGCGAACGGGAGGCTCTTTGCGTTTCAGGATTTGTCTTTTGGGAATTGATTGCTCAGGCAACTTGAGGCGTTCCGCTCTTCTTCGGGAACGGCGGCGGGAAAATCGCCTCGAACTCTTCGCGCGTAATCGTTTCCACCTCCAGCAGTTTCTGCGCCACAGCGTCCAATTGTCCGCGATACTTATTCAATATGGCTTTGGCTTGTACGTATGAATCATCCACAATCTTGCGGACTTCGCGATCAATCTGCTCGGCAATGGCTTCGGAGTAATCGCGCTGTTCAGAGATCTCACGGCCAAGGAAGATCAGCTCCTCCTTCTGACCGTAGACCACGTTGCCCAATTCCGAACTCATGCCCATGCGGGTGACCATGGAACGGGCCATGCGAGTAACCTGTTCAATATCGTTTGAAGCGCCAGAAGTAATATCATCGAAGACCAATTCTTCGGCCGCGCGCCCACCCAAGGCATACGCCAAAGTTGCCATCAGTTTCTTGCGGGACATCAAAATACGGTCTTCATCCGGGCGGAACCAGGTAACACCGCCAGCCTGTCCACGACCGACGATGGTCACTTTTTGAACGGGATCGGCTTCAGCGATGGCATTGGCTACTACCGCGTGACCCGCCTCATGGTAGGCGATGATGCGTTTCTCTTCGTCTGAGATCAGGCGCGACTTACGCTCCGGTCCCATCACGACGCGTTCAATGGCCTCCTCCAGGTCAGTCTGGCCGATGGATTTCTTGTTGCGGCGGGCAGCTAAAATGGCACCTTCATTGACCATGTTCTCCAGGTCGGCTCCCACGAAACCGGGTGTGCCACGCGCCAGGGAAGCCAGGTCCACTTCAGGTTCCAATGGCTTACCCTTTACATGTACCTTTAGGATCGCCTCGCGGCCTTTCACATCCGGGCGGTCAAGCGTCACGCGGCGGTCAAAACGGCCAGGGCGCAACAAAGCGGGGTCGAGAATATCGGGACGGTTGGTGGCGGCAATGATGATGATATTGGTGTCAGTATCGAAGCCATCCATCTCCACCAGCATCTGGTTCAGGGTCTGTTCACGTTCGTCATGCGAACCGCCCAGACCCGCGCCACGCTGCCGGCCTACGGCATCGATTTCATCCACAAAGATGATGCACGGGGAATGACGCTTGGCCTGGTCGAACAGATCGCGCACACGGCTGGCGCCAACGCCCACAAACATTTCGACGAACTCAGAGCCGGAGATCGAGAAAAACGGCACCCCCGCCTCGCCAGAGACGGCTTTGGCCAGCAGGGTCTTGCCGGTTCCAGGAGGGCCAACCAACAGGACGCCCTTTGGAATACGGGCGCCAAGCTGAATGAACTTCTGCGGCTCTTTCAGGAACTCGACAACTTCAGACAACTCCTGTTTGGATTCCTCCACCCCGGCCACATCCGCAAAGGTGACGGTCGGGTGTTCGCCACTGAACATGCGCGCCCGGCTTTTGCCAAAGGCCATGGCGGCGTTGTTCGAACCCTGCGCCTGGCGGAAGATAAACCACAATACACCCGCCATGAAGATGACCGGCAGGATGTACAGGGCACTGCTCAAAATCCCCGCCCACTGGGAAGGCGGCTGGACTTCGATCTGGATGTTGTCGGGAGACAGTTGTTGAGGCGTTACGCCGAGGCTGATCAATTGATCAACCAGGGTAGCATTTGGTTCTTTCTGGGACTGTACACCAGTTTCTGAACCGTTTTTATAAATCACGTTGATACTATCGTCGCTCTGGATAACGATGCGGGCTACCTTACCATTTTGCACAGCCTGTGCAACCTGGTTGATTGTCAAAGGCTGTTGGGTCTTTGCGTCTTGACGAAAGCCCATATACAGCATAGCCGCAATCGCTACAATAAGCACGAAATATACAATGAACGATTGGCTGCGTGAATTCACGGATCCTCCAAATATAGTTTACAAATTATACCAATTCCATACTTAAGACGCTCTGCCTGGGTGATTCTTTCTACAATTCTCTAATAAATTCCTGCCAAAAACCATCAAAAGATGGGCTTAAAGGATGGTATAACGAAAATTGTGTAAAAAGGGAGGGAGTCTTGGTATCCTTGTAGGTGACCAAACCAAAAAGGAAAAGCCATGACTCCCAAACCCGATCATAAGCAAATCAGTTCA
>JAKANW010000016.1 GCA_021823555.1 Chloroflexota bacterium | reverse complement strand
TCTGTCCCTGAAAAAATGTGGAGTGTGACCCGTCCAGCGGTCAAGTCAACGACGAGGGAAACAGGCGCGGGTGGGAACGGCGTCGAGAAAACAGGAGCAGTTGTCGGGTCGGCTGAAGCGGGCGGAATGAGTCCACAGGCGCTGAGGGTCAACGTCCCTGCGCCCATCCCCATCAATTTGATAAAGTCCCTGCGAGTGAGTCTGTTAATGGCGAAGTTCTCCTTTTATTTTGCAATGTCTCCAGTATAGACTTCCCGTGTAAAGGAACGATGAAGATAAGACCAAGATTATTTGAAGATTAGTACTGCTCTTCATCCAGCGGATGTTCCACCTCGCCCGCCATGAAGAGATCGGGGCTCAACAGGAACATATCGAGACAAGCCTGTGTGCAGAAATATATCTGTTCGCCGCGATAATCTGCATTTGGATATTTGGATATATCTTTTATCTTCCCGCCACATGCGGTTTTGAACTCTGGCTCTGGGGGAGGGTTTGTTTGAGTTTGATCCAACGTCATTTTTCCTTTCGGTTGTGATGTTGAATTTCATTTCGGAGCCAAAACGCCGTCACTGCGACTGCCACGCCCGCCATCCCTGCGAGCACAACCCCACTTGTGGCTGAACCAAACCACGCTTTCCAAAACACAGCAAACAAAATGACGCCGATGACAAAAGCTGTGATGTAGGAAAGGTTTGGAATATGAATTCTTTCATGTTTCATTTTACACACTCCTTAGAACACATCCCCGCGCCAGCGATACCACAGCCAGCCGAGCGGGATGCCTGCGAGACCGCCAATCAGCCCAGCCAGCCAGTGGATGGGATGGGGTCTTGTTTCAAAGATTCCTTCTCCAACGATTAGATATCCAAGCAGGGCGAGACCAAAAGCCCACAAATAGACGACAACAGGCCATTCTTTTTCAGCGCTTTTATTCCCAGGTTTGACCGATTTTTTACTCATACGATTTTCCAATTCTGTTTTTTTTATTTTTTGGAACGATTTGCCAGCCAAACGACGAGCACGCCAATCACGAACTGCATCGTCAAAAAATAGCCTGCTTTTTCAACAATCAAAATGTGCCATTAGCTTTGAAGACTTCCAGATAGCATTTTATTTGAACTGCTAAAACCATAGAAGGGCAATATTGCCCGCCTGGGTATACGCTGTTTGGCGCATGGAAAAAAGTTGACAGGTATCTGTGAGAACATTACAATATTCTAAATTTCTAATATAGTGAAGGTGTCAAATGACCGACCGTCAAATATATAAACTACATGCGAGCATCTGCCATACATTAGCCAATCCCAAACGACTGGAAATCATAGACAAATTGCGCGCCCGCGAATTGTCAGTAACTGAACTGGCGGATGCCATGGAAATCAGCCAATCCAACCTGTCACAGCACCTGTCTCTCATGCGTCAACGGGGTATCCTCACGACGCGCCGAGAGGGATTGAACATCTTTTACCGATTGAGCAATCCCAAAATCATTCAGGCCTGTGAATTGATGCGGCAGGTTTTGTTGGAACATTTAGAGACATCCATTGAGATGGCCCGAGAAAAAACGATGGAAAAGGAACCTGTTTCATGACCGAAACCAAAACGACAAACTACCTGATCATTATTAACGATGGCCCTTATGGGAATGAGCGCCCCTATAATGCCTTGCGGCTCGCCATGAATCTCGCTAAACGACCTGAAACACATGTGCGCGTATTTTTGATGGGTGACGGCGTGCAGTGCGCCGTACGCGGGCAGGAAACGCCGCAGGGATACTACAACGTCGAGCGCATGTTGAGCTCTGTTCTGCGCGGCGGCGAGGCGGCAACCTGAGGCACATGCCAGAAAGCCCGAGGTCTCGGGCAGGACGCAATAATGGAAAACATCCAAAACGGGAGCATGGAATTGCTCACCGACTGGACACTGGCAGCCGACAAAGTGCTGGTGTTTTAACCCGAGGAATCTGTGGCGCGCGAGATTCGCATCCAACTTCAGACCGAGAACTGCCGCGCCTGCCGCCGCTGCCTGGCGGCTGAAGTCTGCAAAGTGCGCGCCATCATGCGGATTGACGATGATGAATCGCCCTTCATTGACATCGAACGCTGCTATGACTGCCGCTTGTGCATCCCCGCGTGTCCCTTCGATGCGCTGCGAGTTGTGGGCAACATGCGGTTATCGGTAAATACCATGAGTTGAAACTGGAGATGAAATCATGAACAGTAAAACTGTGCTTATCCTGGGCGGGGGCATCGGCGGGTTGGTCGCCGCCAATGAATTGCGGCTGCTATTGCCCTCCGAACACCGTATCATGCTGGTCGAGAAGAATCCCCGTCATTCTTTTGCGCCCTCCTTCCTGTGGTTGATGACCGGCGACCGCCAGCCGGGACAGATCACGCGGGATGTACGCCAGCTCGTTCGCCCCGGCGTCGAGCTGGTTCTGTCCGAAGCGCAGGCGATTGACCTGTCGAATCGCCGCGTGCAGACCAGCGCGCAAACCAGCGCGCAAACAATCAACTATGATTATCTTATCGTCTCCCTCGGCGCGGAACTAGCCCCCGGCGCCATCCCTGGTTTGGCGGAGAGCGCGCAGACCTATTACACGTTCGATGGAGCGACGAAACTACGCGATACTTTGCAAAACTTCGGCGGTGGAAAGGTGGCTGTGGTTGTGAGCGCCCTGCCCTATAAATGTCCTGGTGCGCCGCACGAAGGCGCCATGCTCATTGCCAATACACTCCGTCAGCGCGGCTTGAACAACAGCACTGAGGTACATTTATTCACGCCGGAACCTCAGTCCATGCCGGTGGCGGGACCGGCCCTCGGTGATGCAGTGAAGCAAATGCTGGCGGATCGAGGCGTTGTCTTTCATCCATTGCATAAATTGACGCAAGTGGATTCAACCGCACATGAGATCCTCTTCGAGGGGAAAGAATCATTCCGTTACGATCTGCTGGTCGCCATCCCGCCTCACCGCGGGCCGCGCATCGCCCAGGAAGCCGGGCTGACCAATGAGGCTGGCTGGATCCCAGTGGATCGCGCTACTCTCCAAACCCAATACGAAAATGTGTACGCGATCGGCGACGCGACAGCCATCTCCATCCCCGGACGCTGGAAGCCTGATGTGCCCATGATGTTGCCAAAGGCTGGCGTGTTTGCCCACGCCCAGGCGGAAGTAGTGGCGCACCGTATCGCCGCTGAAATCGCGGGAACAAGCGTGCAAGATAATTTCCCAGGCATCGGCTACTGTATGCTGGAGGCAGGTGAAAGTATGGCAGGATTCGCGTATGGCAATTTCTTCGCTGAACCGTCGCCGCAGATCGAACTCCACAAGATGGGCAAAACCTGGCATCTCGGCAAAGTGCTGTTCGAGCAGTGGTGGCTGTCTCCCTACGGCTTGAAACGCGAAGTCTTGAAACAAATGCTTCGTCTGGGAGGCAAGGCGTTTGGCATTCCGACCATCTGATGCTCACGCGCGCTCTATACTCAATCCTTATCATCCCTTCACACTTCCTTCATAGAACTCCGCTTTAATCAGGCGTGTCCGAGCCTGACAGGCTCAATATCACACAAGAGAAGAAATCGGAGAAATAATCATGAACAAAAACACTTGGACTGTAGTTGTTGTCGTAGCGCTCGTCCTGCTTTTGGCAGCAAGTCTGTTTGGAAATTGGGGCTATGGCGGCTGGGGGATGACACTTGCACCTGGCGCAAGTGCAGGTGTGGGACCGGGCATGATGGGGAATTGGGGATTCGCGCCCTTCGGCTGGATCGGCATGATTTTCATGTGGCTGATTCCCATCGGCTTTCTCGTGCTGACCGTGCTGGGCATCGTCTGGCTGGTACGGGCTGTGGGCGGCGGGGGAAACCCAACCGCTCCACCGCGTGCCTGCCCCTCCTGCGGACGCGGCGTTCAGTCTGATTGGCAGAACTGCCCGCATTGCGGCGCAACGCTGACCACACCCTAATCCATTCAACTACGAATACGAATGCGGGCGCAGAAACAACTCTGCGCCCGCTGCCTTCTTCATACAAACGACAGCCCCGCTTCACACTTCTTTCATAATCCACGCTTAGGATTGGGGTAATCGTGAAATCAACTAACGGAGGTAACAACCAATGTGCGGACACAACCCTTTGCATCACGTCACCCATTATTCCCGCTTCGAGCCTGCGCAACCGGGCATGAGGCAGGTCCAAGCCCAGACGGCGACCCGGCCATGCCCAAGCTGCGGTGCGCCGGTGCAGGAAGATTTTGTTTTCTGCCCGCGTTGCGGCGCTGAAACCCTAACCGCCTGCCCGTCCTGCCATCGCGCTGTTCAGACCGATTGGACGCGCTGCGCGTACTGTGGCGCCGATCTTCTGGCCGCAAAAACGCAGGCTTCAACACATATTCATTCATAATATAAAAAAGGAGAAAATCCCATGAGTTTCATTTCCCGACTTCAAGCGATCTTCGGAGCAAAAGCCAACCAGGCGCTCAATAAGATCGAAGACCCGCGCGCCAGCCTCGATTACAGCCTGACGCGCCTGCAAGCCAGCCTGCGCCAGATCAGTGACAGCCTGGTCGAAGTCTCCACTGCCCGTAATGCCCTGGAGTCCCAGCGCGGCCAGACGCAGAAAGCCATTGACCAAGCCGAGGAGCAGGCCCGCCAGTCTGTGAGCCTGAACCGTGAAGACCTGGCCACCCGTGCCCTGGAACGCAAGGCCGCTGCCCAGGAACGGCTCCGCAGCCTCAACAGCAACATTGCCAACCTTGATGCCCAGGTGGAAAGCCTAAAAATCAGCCAGGCTAACATGCGGCAGAAGATCGAATTATTCCAGGCTAAAAAAGAAGAGCTCAAAGCGTTGTATGACTCGTCACGCGCCCAGCTGCAGGTCAAGGAAGCCGCCAGTGGTATTTCGAAAGACATGGCCGACGTCGGTCACGCCATCCAGCGCGCCGAGGCGCGCATCCAGTCCATGCAGGCGCGCGTGGAAGCGATTGACAACCTGGTCGCCACCGGCGCACTGGACGATGTCCTGGCTCCCGAAGGTGATGACATTGACCGCGAGCTGGCTCGACTGACCCGCGCCGCCACGGTCGAAAACGAACTGAAGCGCCTCAAAGCCGAAGTGGCCGGAGAAACGGTGTAACCATGAGCTGTGGATCACCGCTGGGCGACCTGTTCTATCTGGCTGACACCCTGCTGTCGCCCTCACCCCCAGCCCCTCTCCCACTTAACGGGAGAGGGATCGAGGCTTACGCTGGGCAAGGCCGAAATGGTGAGCGTGGTGAGGGTTTGCGCGCGCGCCTGTACAACATGTATGGAGATGGCCAGACCAATGAAGAGGTCTTCACCGCATTGCGGAATCTGGCTGACCGCGGTCAATTACGCCCGGCCGACCTGGCGGTGCATCAGGCACGCGCCCGGCGTGGACCAAAGAGTCATGACGATGCGGCGATTTCAAACGCCCAGCGCGGTATCCGCTCGCGGCTAACGCAACTGGCGCAGGCCCGCGCGTCTGCCGCGAAGGTTCTGGTTGATCTGGAGACCCGTCTGGCAGAGTTGGACGGACGCATGGCTGGGAAAGAGCAGGCGGCGCGCGAGAATATCGAACACGATGAGCAGACGGCCCGCCTGCGGCTGTCGGAAAAGGCGGAACTCGCCAGCAGCCGCGATCGGCTGTCGGCTCAGGCGCAGGCCCTTGGGTCCGAATTGAACCGCCTGGATGATTTGCGCGCGCAACTGGATGCCAAGTCCGCTGAATTGGAGGCGGCGCAGGCGCGCAGTCGTCTAAATGCGGAAATGATAAAATGAGGCAAGAGGTGTTGAAATGATGATGGGCGCAGGCTTACTGTTTATGCTGCTGATCGGGTTGGTCGTGATCGGCGTATCGTTGTTGATCGCTGCCCTGATCGCGGGAGGTGGGTTGGCGACGCTGTTCAAATCCAAGCCGCATCAGCCAGGCACAAATTCTTCCGCATCCTTCCATGAACCTGCCGACGAGCGCAAATGTCCCACTTGCGGGCGCGCCGTGCGAGCAGACTGGAACATCTGTCCTTCCTGTGGCGCAGCGTTGACGTGAACGGATGACCCAAAAAATTCTTGTCGTTGACGACGAAATGGAAATTGTGAGGCTGGTGCGCGCCTACCTGGAGCGCGCCGGCTTTTCCGTTGTGACTGCCGGTGAGGGCCGCGAGGCGTTGGCCGTCTTTCGACACGAACGGCCAAACCTCGTCGTGCTTGACCTGAACCTGCCGGGGATGGATGGGCTGGATGTATGCCGGGCATTGCGCCGCGACTCGGATGTCCCCATTATCATGCTCACTGCCCGCCTCGAAGAGACCGACCGACTGATCGGCCTCGAACTGGGCGCCGACGATTACATCGTCAAGCCTTTCAGCCCGCGCGAAGTGGTTGCTCGCGTGCGCACGGTTTTGCGCCGCGCCGAAGGGACTCCTGTTCGCCCGGAAGTGATCTCCACCGCCGGGGTGACTCTCGACCTGACACAGCACACGGCCTCGTTGAACGACCATCCGCTCGAACTGACGACAATGGAGTTCGACCTGCTGGCGCTGCTGATCGAACATCCGGGCCAGGTCTTCACCCGACTGCAATTGCTCGAACATGCGCAGGGTACCGCTTACGAGGGCTATGAGCGTACCATAGACGTCCACATCAAAAATCTGCGCAAGAAACTTCATGACGACTCGCAAGATCCTCACATTATCGAGACAGTGCGCGGTGTGGGTTACCGTCTACGGCGGGAGAATGCTTGAGATGCGTAATAGTATTTGGACGCGCTTGATGGGCGTTTTCCTCGGTGTGATCATCGTGGGCGTGATCGTCATGGTCGTATCCGTCCAACTGACCACTGCCGCTCAATTGAAACGTCGTGTGCTTTCGGATGATGTCGCCCAGGCGAATGCCCTGGCATCCCTGCTCGCCGGGTATTATTCGCAAAACGGGAACTGGAATGGGGTCGAATCGTTTCTCGCGGCCACGCCCTCACAGGCAACGCCAGCAAATCCCCAGCCGAATGACATGATGGGCCCGATGATGGGACCGCAGATGATGTGGAGTTGGGAAGAGTGGGTTCAGGTCACACGCACAAGCGGTTCAATCGCTGACCGGGTGGTGGTATTGGACAGCCGGGGCGAAGTCATCGCCGACACGGGTGGGGCTAGTCTGGGTGAACAGCATCCGGCGCAACATGCCAGGAATGGCATCCCTATCACTGTTGGCGGCGAAACCGTCGGCACGGTGCTGGTCGGCTCGATGATCGAGCCCGTGCTCAACCCGGCGGATGAGGATTTCCTTCGTTCCGTGAACATCTCCATCCTGATCACCTCAATCTCTGTTGGCATTCTGGGACTGGTGCTCGGTTCTTTGCTTTTTCGGCAGATCACTTCGCCGCTGAGGGCGCTCTCGCAGTCCGCCCAGGCGATTGCGGATGGCGACCTGGGACGGCGCGTCGAGATCAAGTCAAACGACGAGATTGGGCAGGCGGCCCATTCTTTCAATCGCATGGCTGAAAACCTGGCTCAGGCCGACGCCCAGCGGCGGGACATGATCGCCGACATCGCCCACGAACTCCGTACGCCGCTGACCGTTGTGCAGGGAAACCTTGAAGCCCTCATGGACGGCGTATACGACCTGACGCAGGAGAATGTGTCCACTGTTCACAAGCAGACTGTGATTCTCACCCGCCTGGTCGCTGATCTGCGCGACCTGGCATTGGCAGAGTCTGGTCAGTTACGGCTGGAGTGGAAGGCGATATCCCTGGCGGATGTAATTTCGCAGGTGAGCGAGGGCTTGGAAGTGCAGGCGCGTGAGAAAGGGGTCACAATGAAATTCGAGACCGCCGAGAACCTGCCCAAAATCCAGGCGGACGAGCAACGCATTACCCAGGTGCTGTTCAACCTGATCTCAAATGCCCTGCGGCACACGCCTGTTGGCGGGACGATCACGACCAGTGCCGAACTGCGCGAGGGGCGTATGTTGGTCAGCGTGCGGGATACGGGATCGGGCATCGCTCCCGAGGAATTGCCGCGCGTGTTCGAGCGCTTCTACCGCGCTGACCGCTCGCGCGCCCGCTCCACAGGTGGATCGGGGCTGGGGTTGACGATTGCCAAACAAATCGTTGAGGCGCACGGCGGGCAGATTTGGGCGCAGAGCTGGCTGGGCGCCGGTTCGACTTTCGCTTTCAGCCTGCCGCTATCCGCCTTGAAATCCGCACCTCCCTCCTCCCGTTCTCGGCACACCTGCCCGCGCTGCGGGCGGGCAACAGAAAGCGACTGGTTATTGTGCGCTTATTGCGGCGCTCCGCTCCACGAAGCAGAATAACAAACAGCCCGTCATTGAGAAAACCTCACTTTCATTAATAAACTACTTGCAAAAGTACACCGTAATGGCGACTTCAGTCGCTTTTTGCCGGGCTATCAAACGGCTGAAGTCGTTACTGCGTGATAATTTTTTGAGTTGTGTAAGAGGCCTGATTAGTCGACGTCCATGCAGGCACACAACAAAAACGGACGCAGTTCATGAATTGAACTGCGTCCGTCTCTTTTTTTATTCCACAATCAACTTGCCGCGCAGCATTCCCATCTGGCATTGAAAGCCGAACTCGCCTGCTTTTTCGGGCGTGAATTCCAATGTCACCTGTTCACCTTCTGGCAGGTTAGCGTTTTGATTGAAATCAGGGAACAGGACTTTTTCGGAACACGACGAACTTTCCTGCCGCGTAAATGTCAATCGCACAGGTCGCCCTTTTTGCACGACGATCACATCGGGTGTGTAGCCGCCTTTCACAGTAATAGCCACTTCCTGCGCGCCCGACGCGGATACCGCAACACGTGTCTGCGCTTTGGGCGCGAACCAGAAATACCAGGCGATGAGAATTGTTAGAACGATTCCCGAAAGAATCACAAAGATTTGTAGATTGGACATGTTAATCTCCTTTGACAGCCCGCCATAAAGATAACGGACCGAATATGGTGACGAAGTTCTGCGCTTCCTTGACTTCGCCGAAACCTGCTTCTGTTACGAAGAGCGGAATCTGCCCGTTGAAATTGTCGGCGGCTTCTTCAAGTCGGCGCATGTAGCCCGTCATGAAACGTGTGAGGGATGAATGTGGCGCGCCGAAGTCGAGAATGTGCAATTCGCCGTTCGGTTTTAGCACGCGGTAAATTTCTTTGAACGCGCGTCGTTTGTCATCGGTGACGAGGTGGTGAATGACCAGGCTGGTGACCACCCTGTCGAAAACAGAATCAGGATACGGGAGGGAAGAAGCGAGTCCTTTATCCCATTGAATGTTTGTCCCGCGAGATTTATCCCGCGCGATGTTCAATACCTGCGGATCGCCATCCAACCCTGTGACTTCGGCTTCGGGATGCGCGCGCTTGAGCATGAGCGTCAACGTGCCTGTGCCGCAGCCGAGATCGAGAACCTTCATCTGCGGCTGGATGTTTGCCTGTTGAATTAATTTGCGCTTGAAAGTTTCCTCGCGCATGACCCATTTGAGAAGCGGATCGTAAAGCGGCGTGAGCCAGCGAAAACTAAGCGCGGGGATGTAACGTTTTTCATCCGATCTTTGATTCATATTCATCCTTTCCTTCCCAGCTTTGGAGCAGGGCAAGGCAAACTACCAGGATAGCAAGACCGATAACCTGCGCGGCGCGATATCCATCAAAGAGGATGGCGCTCTCGCCGCGAAAGGCTTCGATAAAAACGCGGGCAATTGCAGAGAGCGCGATAACTTGTATGAATCTCAAGCCAGGCGCATTCGCGGGGATCATGCGAGGCAGGATGATCGTAAAAATCACCAGCGCAAAAAAGATTTCATAGAGTTGCGTCGGCTGGCGATAATCAGACCATAAGTAAACCGCCCAGGGGACTCGCGTGGGTGCGCCGTAGGCATTGCCACTTAAGAGGTGCGAGACGCCAACCATGATCATGAAAAATGCCAGGCCAGGCGCGAGCGCGTCCAGCGCTTTGCGGAGTGGAAGTTTCTGGCGATACGCGTAGATGCCTGCAATTAATATTCCAAACAATAAACCCGCCTCAGGTAACAGCGTATTGGTGTTCAACGAAAACAGGCTGAACGGGTTGGATAAATATACCGAAGCATATTGCGCGGCATAGGCAAGCCTTGCCGAAACGATCCCCCCGACCAGCCCATAGAAAACCAGACTGCTGATTTTTTCCTTGTTCAAGTTGAGCCGGGCGGCTTCTCTTTCGACAAATGTCAGCCCGATCCATACACCAACCAACAAAGCGAGCAAAGGCAGTTGAAGTAGGAAGGGCCCCAGGCGAAGATACGGGAACATTATTGATCCTCCTGCAATAATTCTTCAACCTTGGATTGGATCACCGCTTCGCTCATCGGTCCGCCGACGATCACTGAGCGGATCACGCCTTTGCGGTCAACAAAAAATGAAGTAGGCAGGGCGGTTACTCGATACAGGTTGCCAACGGAATTGTCCAGGTCGAGCGCGATGGGAAATGTAACGCCGACTTCCTGTGCGAATGCGGCGGCTTCCTGTTTTGAATCCTGGGCGGTCAGATTCAACCCGATCACAACCAATCCAATATCCTTGTAACTGCGATAGACAGATTCAATCGCAGGCATTTCCTGCCTGCATGGCGGACACCACGAAGTCCAGAAGTTAACCAGCACCACCTGGCCTCGCAATTCAGATAAAGCGATCTCTCCGCCATCCAACAGACTCAGGGTGAAGTCAGGCGCAGTGAAGCCTTCCTTTGGGACAGAACCTGCCTGAGCCTGCGACTGATCGGGAGAGACACGCGAAATCACAGTCCAAAATATTCCAAGGACCAAAGCCCAGGTCATCCATGCAGCAAAACGAGAATTCTTCATGGAACTAATTCATCCAGGGCATGTAACTTTTCCCGCAACATTTCCACGGTCGGCCAGCCTTTCATTCCTTCGGGTGTGGGGTACACACGGCAACTGAGCGCAAAAGTCTCGCGCGTTTCTGCCCACAACTCTACATTATTGACGCGGAAGGACGGGGAGCCTAGAAACTCCAGGCGGATTGCGTCTGCCTCATTCTGAACATTGACCAGATTCACTTCTGCATCAATCCCTTCCAATTGCAAAGCAGACTTCAAGTTTTTCAAACCTGTTTGCCAGGAGGGGCAGCCATCAAAATAGAGCAATTCAATTTTCATATTCACCTCACACTGGAGCTAACGAAATGCCAGCGCGGAAGAAATGCGGGCGTTTTCACTTCATAAGCCGCATATTCTTCACCAAACTCTGCCAGTGACTCCTGTTCCTCACGCCGCGCCAGTCGGATATACATGGTGACCAGGATGGGGAACATGATTAGTGTGATAAGCGTCGGCCATTGGATCAGGAATCCCAGCATGATGATAATGAAACCAGCATATTGAGGATGGCGAAGATAAGCATAGGGACCGCTGGCGGCAACTTGATGGGTGCGCTGAGCTTGATAAAGCACAGTCCAGGCGGCGCTAATCAGAAGGAACCCGGCCGCGACAAGTCCATCACTGAGCCAGTGCAATGGGCTAAGATGTGGGTCGCCTTTCCAGCCAAGAAGCGTTTGCAGAAGATGGCCGCTGTTATGTGAGAGCAGGTCAATGCCTGGATAGCGGCTGGCAAGCCAGCCTGAGAGCAAATAGATTGTCAGCGGGAAGCCGTACATCTCGGTGAAGAGCGCCACCAGAAAGGCTGAGAATGCTCCAAACGAACGCCAGTCACGCGTAGTGCGCGGTTTGAAGAAGCTGAAAGCAAACATGATAAAGATGGCCGCGTTGATAATGACCAGCGGCCATAGTCCATAGGCAGGAATATCTTCGTTCATTTTTTCTCTCCATCGGTTGCATGATCGGCGTGGTTGGCGTGATCACCGTGCCCGCTGTGCATGAACAGGTGCAGGAGCGGACACAGGAGTAACAGGGCATATGGCAGTAACCCGAAGAAATGTGCGGTGTGTTCGGTGATCAAGAAGAAAGCGGCAATGGCCAGAAAAGCAATCAGAGTCAGTCCCGTCCTTGACCATAACCATTGACCGAAGCTGAATTTTTGTGGGGCGTTCATAATCTGTTTACTCCTTATTTGACTAATGCACAACCGCATTTGATGGGCAAACGTTTGTAGTAGGCGGTCTCGGCAGGTACAACGCTCAGCTATGCGCGTCGTGTCCTCTATCGTGCTCCTGCGGGTGACCGTATTTATGCGGATCGGCGTCGAATTTATTCACGCAATCCTGCGAACAGAAATAGAATGTACGGCCTTCATGTTCGCGTTTCGCGAAGGCTTTATCTGACTCAATTTCCATTCCACAAACTGGATCTTTGACTTTCATGCTGTCTCCTTTTTACTCAACAATCAACTTGCCGCGCAACATGCCCATCTGGCATTGAAAGCCATATTCACCAGGCTTGTCAGGGGTGAACTCCACGTTCACCTGTTCGCCCTCGGGTAACTTGGCGCTCTGATTGAAATCGGGGAAGAGTACCATCTCCGAACATGACGAACTTTCCTGACGGGTGAACGTCAATCGTACGGGTCGCCCTTTTTGAACAACGATCACATCGGGTGTGTAGCCGCCTTTCACTGTGATTGCCACTTCCTGTGCGCCAGACGTAGAGACCGCAACGCGCGTCTGCGCTTTAGGTGCAAACCAGAAATACCATGCAATGAGAATTGTTAGAACGATTCCCGAAAGGATCACAAAGATTTGTGTTGTATTCATTTTTTACTCCTATTTCACACTGAATTTGGGCTTGAATCCGCGTAGACGATTGGCATTTCCAACAACCGTCACAGACGAGAACGCCATCGCTGCACCTGCAATCAATGGACTAAGCAATACTCCAAAGAACGGGAACAGCAGGCCCATCGCAACTGGAACGCCCAGAGTGTTGTAGAAAAATGCGCCAACCAGATTTTGATAGATGTTGGTCATCGTGGCGCGGCTGACTTCAATGGCCGTAACTACGCCTTTGAGACTGCCTTTGATGAGCGTGATGTCTGAGGCTTCGATGGCAACGTCTGTGCCTGTGCCGATGGCGAGACCTACATCGGCTTGCGCGAGCGCAGGCGCGTCGTTGATGCCGTCGCCAACCATAGAAACTTTTTTGCCTTCTGACTGTAGTTGTTGAATATTGTTTGCTTTGTCTTCTGGCAGGACTTCCGCCAGCACGCGGGTGATACCAACCTTGCGCGCAATCGCTTCAGCGGTGCGGCGATTATCGCCCGTAATCATCACGACTTCGATGCCCATCTTTTGCAGGACCTTGATCGCTTCGGCAGAATCTTCCTTGACCGTGTCTGCCACCGCGATGATGCCTGCGGCTTCGCCGTCGAGTGCAATATACATCGGGGTCTTGCCATCGTCGGCGATTGATTTTGATTGTTCTTCCAGTGAACCAAGCGCGATCTTCTCGCGGTTCATCAACTTGAGGTTGCCGATCAATACGCTTCTGCCCTCAACATTTGCCGAAACGCCGTGACCTGGAATGGCTTCAAAATCTTTCACCTCAGCCAGTTCCAATTTGCGCGCCTGTGCGCCTTCCACAATTGCCTGAGCCAACGGATGTTCACTGACTTTTTCAACTGACGAAGCTAATCTCAACAATTCATCATCTTTTACAATTGACTGATCGCTAAGCACGATATCCGTCAATTCAGGTTTACCTTTGGTAATCGTGCCTGTCTTATCCAGCACAACTGTTTGAATGGATCGCGCAGTTTGCAAGGCTTCGCCTGAACGGATGAGAATCCCATTCTCTGCGCCTTTGCCGATACCAACCATCAAGCTCATTGGTGTGGCGAGTCCCAGCGCGCAGGGACAGGCGATGATCAGCACGGTTACACTTGTGACCAAGGCATAAACGAGTTGTGGTTGTGGTCCAATCACGAACCAGATCACGAATGTCCACACAGCCAGGATCATTACGATAGGAACGAAATAACCCGAGACTGTATCGGCAAGCCGCGCGATTGGGGCTTTGGAATTCTGCGCGTCCTGCACCATCTTGACGATCTGCGCGAGCGCAGTATCTTTGCCAACTTTGGTGGTGCGAAATTTGAAAGCGCCTGTCTTGTTGATTGTCGCACCGATGACTTCATCGCCCATCTTCTTGGAAGCGGGCAGTGACTCACCAGTCAGCATGGATTCGTCTACCGCAGAACTGCCTTCGACAATGACACCGTCTACTGGTATTTTCTCGCCAGGGCGAACCTGAATCACATCACCGACCAACACTTCTTCGACGGGCAAATCCATCTCATTGCCATCACGAATCACGCGCGCGGTCTTGGCTTGCAATCCAAGCAGTTTCTTGATCGCGGAACTGGATTGTCCCTTGGCGCGCAGTTCAAGCGCTTGTCCCAGCACAACCAATGCAATCACCACGGCAACGACATCATAAAAAGGTTCCGATGTCCCCTCGGGAAAAACGGAAGGAAAAGCAATTGCAAATGTTGAATACAACCATGCCGCGCCAGTGCCGAGCGCAATCAATGTGTTCATGTTGGCCGAGCGGTGTTTGAATGCCGCCCATGCGCCCGTGAAAAAGTCATAGCCCGAATAAAAAAGCACAGGCATTGTAACAAGCGCAGAAAGTATCCATGCCCATCGGATGGTCTCCATTGACAGATCACGGATCAACGGCACGTATTGCGGGTACGCAAATAACAATACAGGCACTGAAATAATCGCCGCAAACCAGAACATTTTCATCAAGCGGCTGTATTCGCGCGCATGAGCCTCTTCCTGTTTGTCTACGGGTGCATCGCTCAACGCAGGGCGTGACTTGTAGCCCCAGGTTTCAATCGCCGCATTCAATTGCGCAAGTGTTGTATTTTGCGGCAGATAATCCACTATCGCTTCCTGCGTGGCGATGTTGACGGTCGCATTCAAAACACCTTGCGTGGATTTCAATTCATCTTCAATGAATTGCACACACGAGGCGCAACGCAAATTCTCGATGCCGATTTTGACACTTGTCCCGCCGACTTGAAAACCTATGGATTTGACCGCACTTGCAAGTTTGGACACATCCACTTTCTGCGCGTCATACTGGACC
>JAKANW010000590.1 GCA_021823555.1 Chloroflexota bacterium | reverse complement strand
ATTCTCCAGGCTCATCGTGTGCACGCAGCGTCCGCGCGTCATAAAGTACTCACAGTCACAATGCCATTTGCCTTTGTCGTAATTGACCACGTGCGAATTATTATCCCCTTTTACCGTCACTGAAAAAGTATGGAACTCAAAACGGTTCTTTTCCTGTGCATATCGTTTGGCTTTTTCGATCTTACCGATCATGCTGTAATCCATTTGGTTAGATCTCCTTTAGATTGAGATAACAAAAGGCACGCAAAACAATCGCGTGCCTATAAAACTCCAACCGGGGGTAGTGCTTTTAATACTCGCATGGCTTTTGTATCCTACATTTGTACTATCTTATAACTTCTCAAGAGGTTTGTCAACAACGAAAACCTTACGATTGCTCTACGATTTGTCGAGATATTCGGGAGATAATTTCTCCAGCACCAGCCCATCCTCTCCACCTTCGTAATAATGTTCCCACACTTCCACCTGGCTGTATCCGCGCAGGCGGTAAAGATGCAGCGCACCCAGGTTAGATCTGCGCACCGTCAGCCGGATAACCGGCATACCCATGGCTTTCTCGCATTCGTCCAGTAGCGCACTGGCAATGCCCAGCCGCCGGTAACCCGGCAGCACCCCCAAAGTGGTTATCCATCCCTCATGCCTGGCTCGTTTAGTCATACCGCCCACAAAACCAACCATTTTTCCGTCAACGACAGCTTTCAAACGAACTAATCCCGGCAGCGTGAGCGCGCCAATCAATTCCAGTAGAGGCCAGGCATCCAACGGAAAACATGCCTGTTCGATGGTTCGCATACCCCCCAAGTCATTCAGGTTGGCGGTTTCGATGAGAAAAAGCGGTTGGGAAGGAGAAAAGCTCATTGGGTTAAAAATGGGTTGGGCTTTCACCCAACCCATTTGTGGCAACAGCTAAACCTGTTTATTTACTCTTGTTCTTTGCAATAAAGTCGCTGATGAGGCTGGTGAATTCCATTGGGAAGATGTACTTGGTAGATGCGCCATTTCCAAGCGTCTTGAGCGTCTCGAAATATTGCAGGGTCATCGTCTTCTGGTCAATCTCCTTGGCGGAGGCGAAGATCTTGTCGAGCGCCACAGCGAAACCTTCGGCGCGCAACGCTTGCGCCTGCCGCTCGCCTTCGGCCTGCAAAATGGCGGACTGCTTCTGACCTTCGGCTTTCAGGATGGCAGACTGCTTCTCGCCTTCGGCTACATTGATGGCTGCTTCGCGCGTACCAGTGGACTCGGTCACCACGGCGCGGCGGATGCGTTCCGCCGACATCTGGCGGTTCATGGCTTCCTGCACTTCGCGCGGCGGGATAATCTCGCGGATTTCCACGTTAGTCACTTTCACACCCCAGCGCTCGGTCACCTCATCGAGGCGGGTGCGCAGCATGTTATTGATGTGCTCGCGTTCCGAAAGCACATCGTCCAGCGGGATGCCGCCGATGACGGCACGCAAGGTGGTAGTGGCAATACCGGCCGCAGCCACTTCGAAGTTGCCCACCTGCAGCACAGACTGGGCCGGGTCGAGCACTTTGTAATACCACAGGAAGTCGATCGAGATCGGCGCGTTATCCTTGGTGATGGAGGTTTGATGCGGCACTTCACGCACCTGCTCGCGCAAATCTACTTTCTGGGCGCGGTCAATAACGGGAATCAAGAACACGATGCCTGGTCCCTTGGGGGTGGGGAGCACACGTCCCAAGCGAAAGACCACCAGTCTTTGATATTCCGGGACGATGCGGATGGCATTGGTGAGGATGACAAAACCTCCCAAACCAATCACGGCAATAATACATAACAGTGACAAGAAATTTGCGTTCATTGCTCCTCCGGTGTATGGATTTTAATGTTCGGGCTCCGTCTCGACTTCGAGAATGAACCCGTCTCTCGCTACAACCTTGACATGTGTGCCAGCAGGAATTTTTTCCTTACTGCGCGCCGACCATAATTCCCCCGACACCTGCACCGAGCCATCTTCAAACACCGAGGTGCGGGTTTCGCCAATCTTACCAACCAGCATGTTCATATTATGCGTCGGTTGCAGGTGAAGCGCCTGCAGCGTTTTGCGCGTGGCGATCCAGATGAAACCAGCATATAACAAAGAAGAAGGAACCGCCAACAATGGATTAACCGCCACTCCTCCTTCTGCATTTCGAAACAAATAAACCGACCCCACCACCATCCCCAAAATGGAGAGCGCCAGCGCCCATTCCCGCTTCGGTTTCTGGATGGCAATGAAAAACGGCACGAGGCTTACCACCAACACGATCAACGCCCATAAATTGAATTCCAATTGAGTAATTGCATACCCGGCCAGCACAAGACAGAACAACGTGCCTATTTCCAACAACCCCGTCCCCGGTGTGACGACAGCCAGCAGTCCAAGCAACGAACCAGCCAGCAGGAGAAGATACGCAACGTTGGGATCGAGCAAAAGGTTCAAAACATCTCTCTTCCAAATCCATTATACAACCAATTGATAACTTTAAATCAATGGCCGCATGTTGATTGAGCATAAGCAGCGCAAGCGGGCAGAAGCGCACTAGGGAAGGTTGTATAATGAGCGCGATTTAACCCCCACCGTCCCTTCGAGACACCTCCCCCATTAAAAAAGGAGAGGCAGGAGGGGGATAAGGAGCCTTCATTGAACTTCAACAAAATTTGCGTGATCGGCCTCGGCTACATCGGCCTGCCGACCGCCAGCACCTTCGCCGCCAACGGCATCCACGTCCTGGGGGTAGACATCAGCCCGCGCATCATCGAGACCCTGCGCCGCGGCGACATCCACATTCACGAGCCCGGCCTGCGCGACGCGTTCCAATCGGCGCTAAAAACGGACCGTCTCACCTTCGCTACCGCGCCCGAACCTGCCGACGCGTTCATCATCGCCGTGCCAACCCCATTTTATGAGGGCGAATGGGGCGAAGCGGACGGCATCAAATTCAAAAAAGCGGATATGCGCGCCGTGACCTCCGCGGCCGAGTCCATCCTCCCGCACCTGCGGAAAGGGAACCTGGTCGTGCTCGAATCGACCTCCCCGCCGCGCACCACCGCCGACCTGGTGCGGCCCATCCTCGAACGCTCTGGACTTCAAGCCGGTCGCGACTTCCATTTAGCTTACTCGCCCGAACGCGTCTTGCCCGGACAAATTTTGCGCGAGTTGATTGAGAACGCGCGCGTCATCGGCGGAGTCACGCCCGAGTCGGCACAAGCCGGCCGCGACCTGTACTCCACCTTCGTCAAAGGCCAGATCATCCTCACCGACGCCGCCACCGCCGAAATGGTCAAGCTGATGGAGAACACCTACCGCGACGTGAACATCGCCATTGCCAACGAGTTCTCGCGCCTGGCTGAAA
>JAKANW010000589.1 GCA_021823555.1 Chloroflexota bacterium | reverse complement strand
CGCTGGCGAAGGCGGGCCAGGACGGTGTGGAATTTCGTGGCCACGTGCACGTCGGCAGCCGTCTCGATGGCGAGTTGATCCTGAGGAAGCACCGCCGTTCGGGATCACCGGGCGACAACCCGGATTTCAGCATCGAGTACGCCCCTCGCATCGGTGATCCCCGGCCGATAGGGGCGGGCTGGATCAAGGGCGGTGTGCGCGTCGGTGACTTCATCAGCATGACGCTGGACGACCCGGACTGGCCGTCGCCGCTGTATCTGCAAGCGTTTCCGCCCGCGCGGGAACGCGGCGAAACCGCCTGGACCATCGTTTGGACCAGGCCCCGCGGCGTCCGCGTACAGGACGAAGCGTCGCCATCTCAGAACGGAGGATGACACACCCACCCCCCGCTATATCTAATAGTGGGGGGTGGGCGTCCAATGCCATGCGCCCCCTGCCAGAAATCCAGCTTTTACCATGCCTACCGGAATATGCGCGGCTCGTCGCACAGGGATGGGATAGCGTGCAGGAATCCTACGCGCTCCAACCCACGCCGGAATTTGTTGAACGGTTGGAACAGGCGCAAGCGGAGGCGCAAGCGTTTGACGAGAACAGCGGCGTCGCCGAATTTGAAATAGACGGCGAGAAATTCAAAATTCATGCCCACGGCGTAAAGCGATATCGCTGGAGAGTAGAGAACGACGATTTCATCATCTTGATTGCCAAGACCAGCCTCGATTGGGCGATCAGCGTTCGCTATCTCGCAGCCGGACTTTGGGAGTATGGCTGGCAGCCGTTACGGGAGCGCGTGTGGCAGTTATTGTGTCCTCACATAATCCAATGCAAAAAAGATTGCGCGCGCGTGACGCGCGCGGATTGGTGTTTTGATTTTTATGCACCATCGTTTGCACAAGAGATAGCTCCGGGCATTGCCGCGAACGTGGTTGCGCATTCCAGCGTCAAAAAAATCGAGACGCAGACGATAGGTATAGGTGATCGCTCGCAAACCTTGACAATCGGTTCGCGTGCGTCATTGCAAATTCAGCTTTACGATAAAACGCGCGAAATCACTGAACAATCAGGGAAGACCTGGCTCTATCCAATATGGATTGCCGCCCTGGACGGAGAATGGCCCTGGGACGAACGCCCCGAAGGCGTTTGGCGGTTGGAAATCCGTTTCTTCAAGGAATTCCTGAAAAACAGGAATTGCTGTCATCCGCATGAAGTTCAGCTAGCGCGCGATCACCTTATTGCTGAAGCACTTCACAGATGGCGCCTAGTGATACCTCAGACCGGCGATCAACATCGGCAGCGATGGCCGTTGCATCCTCTCTGGAGTGAAGCCTATCGCCAACGGGGTGCGCCGGAGATGCTTCCGCTGGGCCGGAAAATCACCGGCCGACGCAACGAGCTGGCCGGACAGGTGCTGAAGCAGATCATCGGGACGGCCCGGTCGGCGACGGTGTTGCAATTCGGCAATTACAACGGCGCCAGGGCGAAAGCATTATTACGCCGCGCTGCAGACCGCATCGAAGAAGACCCGAGACACCCTCAAAAAGTAGAGGCCGCTCGCGTGCGCTATTCGGACATCGACGAGGCGCGATAACCGGCGGTGGGCGCGCGCTGCCCGCGCTCGCAGCCACGAAGCAACGGCAGTGAATTGTGAAAGGGAATAAAATGACGAAGGACGAATTGGAAAACCTGAATGCCGAACTGATCGCTGTTCTCAGGTCGGTGCGTGACCAGATCGACGAGGCCCTGGATTCGCTCGCTGGCGAGGACGATGCGGACGATTTGGGTGAATTCGATGACGACGACATGGGGGAGGACTGAGCATGACCGCCGCTTGCCAATTTTGCGGGCGCGAATTCTCCGGCGCCCAGGCGGTAAAAGCCCATCTGAAGGCCTGTCCGGCCTATCTCGCCCGGCGTAAGGCAGTGCCGCAGCCTCAAGGCGTCCCCTTAGGCAGGGCCGAGCCTTCAGGCAGCGAGCAGGCCAGTTCCCAGCCCGGGACTGGCAAGCCCGGGGACTTCGACCTTGTGGGCAAATTGGAAAAGACGGTTGCGGCCCGCCGCCTTAAGATGACCCTGCGCGAAATGGACGAGGCCGAGGCCGATCTGGAACGGCAAGCCGAGGCCAAGGAACTGGAACGGGCGCGCGCCGCCGAACAAGAAGCCGAAAGACGCCGCCAAGCGGCACAGAAGCGTGAGACCGAGCTGGCACGCGCCGAGCAGGCACGCCGCATCCAGGAACAGAAAGAAGCCGCCCAGCAACACCGGCGGCAACGATTGCAGACCATCAAAGCGTCGGTGGCCGGTGAATGGTACGCCAAGCCGGATGGAGTGCCAAACCTCGATGACGCCGTTTATCGCGCCATTGAACAGGCGTTCGAGGGCCTTAACATCGACGAGTTGTCCGACTCTGAATTGAAAGCCATCGCGACAGCGGTGCGAGATCGCGTTTATCGAAATGCGAAACAGAAACAGGATGAAATCGAAGCCGCGGAGCGTGAGATCGAAGAAGAGAAAAAACAACTCGCTGAGCGCAAGAAATGCTTAATTGAGCGTGGGATTGCGTTCGCAGAACGGGAATTGAAAGCCGTTGAAGATTTGCAGTTTTTTGACCGCTACAACATCAAGCAACGTATCGAACGCGAGTTACGGGAAGATGTCGTTGGCGACGAGATTTGGGAAGATATCGAGGATATCATTCTGGATATCTTTGATGCCGAGGGGATTGAATGCGACGAATTTGGTGATGAATAATTTAAGGTTGTGCACGATTGAAATGGTGAAAGAGCGCAAGTTCGATATCCGCGAGCCTCCATTTTTCGGTCGGATTCAAACAAGAAATGGGGCATGGCACGTTTTGGCGCGACAGTTCATCGTGCATGATTTTTAGCTCAGCAAGGTACGCGGTATACCCATTAATCATGCGTTGTTGATCACCGTCCCTAATGTTCACACGTCGATCGCCGTGCGTCCACTTTGAGTTTGTCAGCCCACTACGTATGCGAGTATCGAGTGCTCCGTATTTTTCCGGACAAAGGAAACGAAGCAGCTTAGATGCGTACGTTAATCCGACACCTGGGATATCAAGAGCGTTGCGAATCGCTTGCTCGGGACATCCCAAATTGTCGATGACGGCGTTCATTGCATCGGCAAAGCAGATTTCGGCGACACCGTCGTCAAATTTCTGAAGAATACCGTTTTGGTTTCCGCCCCAATGAACCATTTCACGAAAGAGATGAAGCGCATTTGGCTTTGCGTTGGTTAGCTGCACTGATTTCATGAGCCAACAAAATCGCGTTTCGAGCGACTTCATCCATCGGAATTCGGGATATTGATCTGGCGGATAACCGAATAGGGAGTGCTTCTT
>JAKANW010000588.1 GCA_021823555.1 Chloroflexota bacterium | reverse complement strand
ATCGCTATATGCCGTAGAAATCATATGGACACCCTAATACATAAAATCGTTTCGAGGCGCATGAAGAAGACTGCATTCTCCAGCCTCCCAGATATCTATGGAAGGAATCATTATGATATAAACCGCCGCTAACAATAAAATACTCGCTCTTATCCAGAGAGGCTGAGGGACCGGCCCTGTGACGCCTCGGCAACCTGACGCAAGTCAAGGTGCCAACTCCGACAGAGAGTAGCAATTGCTATTCAACAACTGGAAGATGAGAGGACGGTATACGCGTGTACCTCTTCTTGTACTTTCAGAAGAGGTATTTTTTATCTCTTCTGAAGGGCGGGTAAATCTTATTCAAGAGGAGCAAATCCAATGTCTGCATCCACTGTTCGTCAATATGGCTTCGCCACCCGCCAGTTGCACGCGGGTTATAGCCCCGACCCCACCACAGGAAGCCGCGCCGTGCCGTTATATCAAACAACGAGTTATCAATTCAAAAGCACGGAGCATGCCGCCAATTTGTTCGCACTCAAAGAACTGGGAAACATTTATACACGCTTGATGAACCCGACCACCGATGTGCTCGAACAACGCCTCGCATCGCTGGAAGGCGGCGTCGGCGCGTTGGCTTCGAGTTCGGGTCACGCCGCGCAAGCGCAGGCGATCTTCACGTTGTGCAACGCGGGCGACCACATCGTTTCATCGAGCCGCCTTTATGGCGGGACGTACAATCAGTTCGCGTACACTTTCCCGAAGCTGGGCATCGAAGTTACCTTCGTTGATCCGACCGATCCGCAGAATTTTGAAAAAGCCATCCGCCCGAACACGAAGATCCTCTACGGTGAGACATTGGGCAATCCCGATATTGCCGTGTTCCCATTCGAGGAAGCGGCTGAGATCGCGAAGGAACACAACCTCATCCTATTTATTGACAACACATTCGCCACACCATATCTTTTCCGCCCGTTCGAATGGGGCGCACATATCATCACGCACAGCACGACCAAATTCATCGGTGGACACGGCACATCCATCGGCGGCGTGATCGTGGACGGCGGCAGTTACGAATGGCACCGCGGCAAGTTCCAGAATTTCACCACGCCCGATCCTTCGTATCACGGCCTGGTCTACGCGGACCTGAAAGAAGCCGGCCTGCCGCCATTCATCATCAAAGCGCGCGTGCATGTTTTGCGCGATATCGGCGGATGCCAATCCCCGTTCAATTCGTGGCAGACCATCCAGGGTATCGAGACGCTCAGCCTGCGCATGGAACGTCATGTGCAGAACGCGCAAGCCGTTGCCGAATTTCTCGAAGATCATCCCAGGGTCAGTTGGGTGAAATATCCTGGCCTCAAGAGTCACCCCGATTACGAACGCGCAAAGAAATACTTGCCGAAAGGCGCGGGCGCCATTCTCGGATTTGGAATCAAAGGCGGCGTGGAAGCGGGCAGGAAGTTCATCGAAAGCCTGCAACTCTTCAGCCACCTCGCCAACGTCGGCGATGCGAAGAGTCTCGCCATTCATCCTGCGACGACAACGCACAGCCAGCTCACCGAAGAGCAACAAATTTCCGCAGGCGTCAGCCCTGATTTCATTCGCCTGAGCATCGGGCTTGAAGATATTGACGACATCCTGTGGGATCTCGATCAAGCCCTCAATGCGTAAAATCACCTCCTCCAGCCCCTCTCCCTGCTTCGACTGCGCTAACGCTCCGCTCAGCGCGAAAAGGAGAGGGGAGAAAGGTGGAACGTGCCCGTAAAAATCCCATCCACTCTTCCTGCACGCGCAACCCTGGAAAACGAAAATATCTTCGTCATGGGCGAAGAGCGCGCCTCGCATCAAGACATTCGCCCGCTGCGTGTGGCAATCCTGAATCTCATGCCCACCAAGATCGCGACCGAAACTCAATTGCTTCGCCTACTCAGCAACTCTGCGCTCCAGGTGGAAATCATACTCATTCACACGGCAACGCATGCTTCCAAGAACACGGATGCCGAGCATTTGCTTAATCACTACGCCACCTTCGACGCGATCCGCGATGACAAATTTGACGGTCTCATCGTCACGGGCGCGCCCGTCGAACAATTGCCGTTCAAAGAAGTCGATTACTGGGATGAGTTAACTCACATCATGGATTGGGCCGAGACGAACGTCGAGTCCACTCTGTATATTTGCTGGGGAGCGCAGGCGGGACTCTACCATCGTTACAGCATCCCAAAGTATGACCTGCCTCACAAGATGTTTGGCGTCTTTGAGCATCGCGTCCTTTCCTCGACCGAGAGCCTGCTGCGCGGTTTCGATGACATCTTCTTCGCCCCGCATTCGCGTCATACCGAGATCCGCCGCGCGGACCTTGAGAAAATCAGCAACATACAAATCCTGGCCGAATCAGACCAGGCTGGCGTTTACATCGCCGCCACAAAAGATGGACGGCACATCTTCGTGACGGGCCATTCGGAATATGATCCGTTCACGCTGAAGGCCGAATACGATCGCGATGTGAACAAGGGAATGCCTATTCATGTCCCACATAATTATTATCCAAACGATGACCCGACGCGGCAACCGCAGGTGCGCTGGCGTGGACACGCCAATTTGTTGTTCTCAAACTGGCTGAACTATTACGTCTACCAGGTCACGCCCTTCGATCCCAACGACATCCCACGCGGTTCGATCCGCACGAATTTTTAGTGAACCAGCTTCTTCAATGCTTCGCTCAAAACGTTGACTGCCCTCGAATATTCGTCCAATTCAATATGTTCATTCGGTGTGTGATCCAAAGCAGAATCTCCGGGACCATACACCAGCGCGGGACATTTCCAAACCGGCGCGACGATGTTCAAATCAGCGGTTCCCGTTTTATAGACGAAACGCGGCTCTCCGCCCTGCAAGCGGATTCCGCTTAAGAAAGCGCGTACCAGCGGAGTGTTCTTCTCGCATTCCCACGCCGGGACAGCGAATCCTGTTGGTTCCACCCAGACCCTAAAGGTCTCCGAGACCTTTAGGGTCTCATCTAATTTTTTATACCAATCCTCTGGCGAAAAATCCGCCGGCAATCGCATTCCGACTCTCAGTCGCGCCCACTGTTCAAAATCATTTGAATCGGAATCCATACCGCGCAGCGTCAGCAGCAACTTATCAAATGCCTTTTGTTTATCGGCGTCGAACAAATCGACATAGGCTTTAATTTTCAACCATGTTTCCACTGCCGCTTCAGCAGCAGTTTGTTCTCCGCTGGCTGTGTGAGATTGTTCGCGTTTGACTGTGATATTCGCCCACGCGCTTCCTTTATAGCCCAACGCGATTCGATCCCAGCGATTCGGTTCGCCGACGATGGCAAAGTCCGGTTCATATTGATTGACTACAAAACG
>JAKANW010000587.1:959-3363 GCA_021823555.1 Chloroflexota bacterium | reverse complement strand
TTCCTGGCGGGTGGGCAGGCCGAAATTGCGGATGGGGAGATGGATGGATTCGACCTGCCGTCCATAGGCATGCGCCTCTTCGAGCAGGACGGGCAGGTAGGGTGGCAGTTCATCGGGACCGGTGAGGTTGACGAAGGTATCTATGCCGGCTTCGAGGAAGGCGTTCATGCGGCGGTGGATTCGCTCCGCGCCAAAGGCGCCGGGGTATTCGCCCGCGAGGAATCGTCCAGGGATGACCCAGTAGGATTCTGGGATAGGGAGTTTATGACGGTTGGGAATGGTCATGGATGGTTACTTTTCTGCGACAGCCCACATGTTGAGCATGAATTCGAAATAGCCGAAGTTCAATTTGGTCATTTCGAAGCCTGCCTTGCCAAAGTACCAGCCGATCAAGGGCAGGGTGTAGGCAAAGACGTGTTCGTGGATCTCCTCCGCGCTGACGAGGCCGAGGCGCGCCATCCAGCGGAGCAGTCCATCAGACCAGGCCGCGGGGGTGGTGAGGATGACCACGCCGCCTGGCTGGAGCACGCGGTAGGTCTCGGCGAAGAGGGCGGCCATGCTCTGGGGGTTGAGATGTTCCACCACGGCCAGCAGGCTGACGACGCTGAAGAACTTGTCTTCAAAGGGCAGTTTGGGCGTGGCGTTCAAGTTGAGGGTGTGCCACTGGATGTCAAGCCGCTGTCCCTGCTCGTTGGGAGGCAGTTGATCCACGGCAAATTTCTGCTGGAAGACCGTGTGAGAGAGGAAGTAGGGATGAGAACCACAACCGACATCGAGGATGCGTCCCTCGCGCAAGTTGGAGGGAATTAGGCGGTTGGCGCGCTGGGCACGCAGTTTTGCGAGCCAGGGTTCCAGCAGTCCCCGCCCCCGCGTGAAGCGTGGGTTGGAATTGGACATGGGCTGGATTTTACTACGGCGTCGCGAGGTTTGTCAGCCCCATTATTGCGCGTACGAGCAGAGATTCTGGATCATCTGCCGCCGCATAGACACCAGTTCAGGAAAATTGTAATAGAACAGGATTTTGCGTTCCACCAGCCCGTTGCCTCTCGGCTTGGGCTCGAGGACGAAATGCAGGAAAGACTCGGCCATATCCTCTTTGATGTTCGTGGCGGCATACTCGCGCACAAAATCATTGGGGTGTTTGGAATAGAACGTGTTCACCGCCGCGCGCAATTCCTCATTGCTGGTGGCATTCGCGTTGTAAACGATCTTCAGCCATTCATCGTAAATGTTCACCCAGAATTTTTTATAGAACTGGTTGATATATGAGTCAGGCGTACTGCACCCTTCGGTGGACATGAACTGCGGACAGACAGCGGCATTTTGATAGGGCGTGAAAATAAAATTCTCGTCCTGGGTGATCTGGTCGGAATTCAACGTAATCAAGTGGCCGACTTCGTGGGTGATGGTCTCCGTCAGGTAGATCGGGTCAGCAGAATCCAGAATATCCACGCCCAACTCCCAGCGGGAATTATCGTTATAGTCCACCATGCCCACCCAGGCAAGGGTGTTGTAAGCCCCATCGGTGAAAACGACATATTTAACAATCCACTTGCGCTGTTCGGCAGGAATCAGGGAAGTGAAATAATTCCAGACCCGCTGTTGCGAAACAGTGTCCTCCTGATATTTTTTATATTCCGACGGCACCCACAAAACATCAGGCGCGGAAAGCTGGTCGCCGTTCACCGTGTAGGTGACGAGGTTGAAATTCGCGTCCGCACCCGCGTAGTTGCCGCCAACTTCTTCGAGGGACAGGGCGGACAATTCCTGGTTGATGCGCGCCAGACAGGCGTCCAGGCAGGAATCGTCCGCGCAAGCGATGGGAGTGGATGCAAGCCGCGTCGCTTCGGGAACGGAAGACGCCTCACGCGTCGGGACAGCTGGCGCGTCCGTCGGAGGGATGGGCGAAGGGACAGGCAATGGAATCGCAGAAGCGGCAGGGCTGGGTACGGCCATGCGCTCGACAGCCCGACAAGCCAGCGAAACTGCAAGCAGGAATACTGACAAAATCAAAATCCGTTTCATGGATTCTCCTTTGGACATTCCCCGATTGTAACAGGCAGCGGGCAGCCGATGAAAGACCGACGGCCACCCGCTGAGTTATTTGGGTTCTGCATTTTTATCGGGAAAACCAAGACCTTAGCCACGAACTCCACGGATTAGAATAAAAATTCCGTGATGTCGGTGGCAAAGACTTTGCTCATCGTCATTCATCCCGCCAGAAACGGGAGAACCGTTATTTGTAAATCTTCTCCCATGCGTCCACCAACAGGTTGCCCATCACCTTGTCGGCTTCGCCTTGTGCAGGAAGTACATCGCCATCTGGTTCCACATAAAGCCAGGCGCGGCCCGCGCCCGCGGGGACATCATCGTCGGCGGTCTCCACCGCCACGGGATGCAGGTC
>JAKANW010000587.1:0-949 GCA_021823555.1 Chloroflexota bacterium | reverse complement strand
GGTCCCAGCGCTGGGCGAGTTTCAGGGAGGTGGCTTTGTTTTGCAGGGCCAGCATATCGCCGAGGAATTTTTTATCGGATGCGCTGAGGGACAGATTGCTGACACCCGCTTTCGATAATTTTTCCAGGGTTTGTTCCGCGTCTTTGGCAATCTCCTGATTGACGGTGATGTGGACGGTGAGAAAAATGTCTGCCGCAACGATGAGTTCGATGGCCTTCCAGACGGCCGCGTCTTCGGAATGCAGGACAAGCAGGATATGGTCGAGTCCCGTTTGCAGGAGGGTGTCGAGATATTTTTTCTTTGCGAGGGCCGCACCGTCAGTAAGCAATCCGCAGACCATGCCAAGTTTTTCAGCATGGGCGATCAGGTCGGGCAGGTCTTCGCGCAGGGTGGGCTCGCCGCCCGTGAAGGTGACGTGCGGAATGCCTGCCTGCCAGGCTTTATCCAAAATGGCGCGCCACTCGTCGGTGGTCAATTCGCGGGTGACGCGTTTGGTGGGAGCCATATCGGGTTTGGTTCCCGCAGGGAGACGGTAGGTGAGGGCGCAGTCGAGGCGAAGCGGGGCAGTCAGGTCGGCGGAATGGGGTGCGACCCGCTCAAAGTCCAGGAAGGAGACGGGGTCGAGGTCGGGGGTTTCGATCAGGGTTTGGATTCTGTCCACGAAGTCGGCGTAGTCTTCCAGCGCCTGGGAGCGCGCGATGCGGTAGCGCGCCGCGATCTCTCTGGCGGCATCCTCGGGCGGCGTCCCCTTGATGTAGTGGTAGGCATATTCGGCCGCGGTGGCGTTGAGGTGCAAGACGGTGGAGGCGTTGATGATGAGCAGCCCTGTGCCGTCCTTGCGCAGGCGCAGATGCACGCGCAGGGGTTTTTCATCGGCCTGTAAATGGTAGAGGCCGTCGGGCAGAGGCTGGATTTTTTTGAACTGGTCGGCAAGGCGGTTGAAGATTTT
>JAKANW010000586.1 GCA_021823555.1 Chloroflexota bacterium | reverse complement strand
CCCGTTTTTTATCATCAGCGCCTTTCTGATCCTTTACCTGCCCGAGTATGTGAAATTCCTGCTACCAGTACCTAAGTAGGATTGGTTGATTAAAAGTAGTTATCTAAACTACATTTGGGAACCCGTGATTATGAAAGCAAACCGCACCTCAAACCGAAAAACACGAGCGCAGGCCATGGTCGAATTTGCGCTCGTATTGCCGATTCTCCTGCTGTTGATCTACGGCCTGCTCGAGGTGGGGCGCCTGCTTTTCATTTACAGTAGCGTTGTCACTTCGGCGCGTTCGGCGGCCCGCTATGGGGCGACCACAGGCGTGACCACCGCGGGCAGCACAACGCCTCGCTATCGAGACTGCGCCGGGATGCGCGCGGAAGCCAAACGATCGGCCTTCATTAAATCGCTGGCCGACTCCGACATCGTCATACAGCACGACAAAGGCGAAGGAGTGGAGACAGTCACATATTGCTCCGGGGCCACAGACACCACAAACTTTACTCCTTCGTCCGGCAACCTGAACCGCATCCGCGTGACGGTGAGCACGCAGTATTCTCCGATCCTGCCGCTCGTCCCGCTCGATCCATTCACCATTACCTCCACCAGCGCGCGCACCGTGTTGGTGAGCGTTCCGATTGAAGTCACTGCGCCAGCCATAGGTTGGGATCCGGGCGGCGGAGGCGGAGGCGGCGGTGGGGGCGGAGGAGGAGGCGGGGGCGGCACTCCCGCAACTTCCACCAGCGGGCCAACCGCCACAGACTCTCCCACGCCAACCATCACTCGGACTCCGACGGCCACCGTTTCGCCAACCATTACGCTTACCCCCACCAAAACCGGCACGCCGACCAAGACCGGCACGCCAACCAACACCGGCACGCCGACCAACACCAGCGCGCCCACCTGGACGCCCAGCCCGACCGGCACATCATTTGTATGTGATGTGAAGCACAGCGCGTTGAAGACCAGTCCCACGTATAGCATGACGGTATTCAATGATTCGCCAGCGACGGCCATTAACATCGTCAAGATCGAGATCTACTGGAACACCCAGGGAAATCAAAAACTTTTCGCCATCAACCTCAACGGGTTGAACATATGGACTGGCGCGGATGCGGCTTCTCCTTCTGTAATCACCGCATTTATTGCTGACGTTAATATCACCGCAGCGTCGAGCGAATTACTGCAACTCACTTTCGATAAGCCCTATAACACCAATGGCACTGAACGAATCGTTGTCACGTTTGCAGAAGCCAGTTGCCCAGTTCTTGATTCTCAAAATGCCAGCCAATTGAAATGAGATGAAATGAGAAAGCATATTTCCCTCCCCAATCCCAAACGCGGACAAAGCCTGGTGGAATTTGCCATCAGCCTGACCGCCATCATGATCCTCTTCGCCGGGGCCGTGGACTTTGGCATGGGGCTGTTCCACTACATTGCCATGCGTGACGCCGCGCAGGAGGGCGCGCTTTACGCATCCATCAATCCGCCAGCCACAGGAGGAACATACACCTGCCCCAACAGCAATGTGACAAATATCTGTTCGCGCATCGAGAATGCGTCAGGCTCAACCGGTCTTGTTCAAAGAATTTTTGCGTCCTCAACCGTCACCGTGGCGGCGCCGCATGCCTGCGAAGGGAACGGCGTGACGGTTACCTTTGTCTATAACTATCCTCTTACCATGCCTTTTCTTGGAGCAATCATTGGTTCTAATCACATCACTCTGCGAGCAACGGTCACCGATACGATCTTAACACCGCCGGGACCCTGCTAGCACAGCCCACAAGAAAAGGATGGAAGAAATGAGAAACATACAGCCCCACAAGGAACGTGGTCAGGCGTTAATCCTGATCGTCTTGGCGATCGTCGGTTTGATCGGCTTGACCGCCCTGGCCGTGGATGGCGGCAACGCCTACGCGGAACGCCGTCGCGCCCAAAACGCCGCCGACGCCTCCGCCCTCGACGCCGCCCTTGCCAAAGTGCGCAATGAGAATCTATACAGCGAAGGCCTGGCCCGCGCGGCAAGCAACTCGTTCAATGACGGTGACGCCTCCGCCGCGACCACAAACACGCTGGTCAATGTGGAGATCTATAACCCGCCCAGCACCGGAGCGTATAACTGCGCCAACCGCCCTGCGGACTGCAACGACTTCATCCAGGTGATCATCACCGCCACGGTCCCCACCTATTTTGGGCGTGTGGTGGGTATTTCGCAGATCACCAACCAGGTGCAGGCGGTGGCACGCGCCAAGCCGGGCACACCTCCATCCATGCTGACAGGAAACGCCATCGTCGGCTTGTCCCCGGAGTGTAAGGCGATCATGGCCCAAGGTAATGGCGGAACAGCCGTCACCGGCGGCGGACTGTACGCCAATGGAGTTGATTGCACACACGACAACGCTCTATTTAACAATAGCAATTCCTCCTGGGTACAGGCCGATTGCTTTTCAGCCGTTGGAGGCATCGATTCAAACGGTGGTTTCTCCACAAATGATGGGAGCAACTGCTTCCTGGAATATGGAAATGTGTCTCCCCTGCCCCAGATTGTGTACCCGAATCCAATATGCACAGGCGATGCGGCGGTTAGTGGTTCAACTATGACCCCGGGCAACTGGCCCCCCGCTGGTCACGCCGGCTCAAGTAAATTCCCGCCAAGCGGTGTGAATCATCTTGACCCTGGTATTTACTGCATCGACTCGAACCAGGGCGTGGACATCCAGGGCGACTTGAGCGGGAGCGAAGTTTTGATCGTGGTCAATGGCGGCAATGTAAGCATCAACGCCAACGCCAATGTGACCCTTTCGGCCCCAACCAGCGGTCCGTATGATGGACTGCTCTTCTACGTGCCTCCAAGTAACCCTGCCAGCGTCACAATCAACGGGAATTCGGACCTGCATACGACCGGTATGATCCTGGCTCCCACCAGCGCTGTGACGATCAATGGCGGCAGCACATCACAATTTAATTTTAGCAGTCAGATCGTCGGCTTCGAGGTAAAGCTGACTGGAAATTCGGGTATCAACCTCCACTACAATTCCGGTGATCAATTCCAACTCCAGGTCTATCCACAAGTAGAGTTAATGCAATGAACCAGAACCATGCCTTCACCCGCGCCCCGCGCACTGAGCGAGGCCAGGCTATTGTCCTGATCATCGTGGCCCTGATCGGCTTGCTTGCCGTCACCGGCCTGGTGGTGGATGGAGGCATGGCCTACGCAGACCGTCGCCAGGCGCAGAACGCCGCCGCCAGCGCCGCCCTGGCCGCCGCCCGCGCCATCGTCCGCGGTGAGAACGCCCGCACAGCGGCGCTTCAATCTGCCGCCGTGAATGGGTACGACAACAACGGCCAGGGAAATAACGTTGAAGTTCACAA
>JAKANW010000585.1 GCA_021823555.1 Chloroflexota bacterium | reverse complement strand
GTAGCAGATCGATTCATAGAGCAGGTTGCCGCCGCGCAGTTCCCAGGTGTGGCTGTGGCCGTCGGTGGCCGCGCTGGAGGTGACGACGACCCGTTTGCCGAACAGAGGCAGCTTCTCGTACCAGCTCAGCTTCTTTCGCAAACCCACCACTTCGCCGATGATGATAATGGAGGGAGGCTGAATATCCACGACTCGCTCTTGAATATCTGCCAGGGTGCTCGTGACAGTTCTTTGCTGTGGCAGCGTGCCGCACTCGATCACGGCCACCGGCGTATCGGGGGGACGTCCGGCTTCCACCAACGCGGTCACGATCACGGGCAGGCTCTTCACGCCCATCAGGAAGACTAGGGTATCCACGCCCTGAGCTAGTCCCTGCCAATTCAGGTCCAACGGCCGCGAGCCAGCGCTGTGACCAGTGATAAAAGCCACACTGCACGCCATGCCGCGATGCGTGACCGGGATCCCCGCGTAGGCAGGGACAGCGATTGCACTGGTCACGCCGGGCACTACCTCAAACCGGATTCCCGCATCGAACAGCGCCTGGGCCTCCTCGCCGCCGCGTCCAAATACAAATGGGTCACCGCCCTTTAGGCGTACTACCGTCTTACCGGCGCGCGCCTTTTCCACCAACAAAGCATTGATCTGTGATTGAGGGATGGGATGATGGTCGGGCATTTTCCCCACATCGATCAACTCCGCCCGGGGCGCGTGGGCCAGCAATTGCTCATTGGCAAGCCTGTCATGCACCACCACATCCGCCTTCCTCAGACATTCCAACCCGCGCAGGGTTAAAAGCCCAGGATCGCCCGGCCCGCCGCCCACCAGATACACCACTCCGCTGGGACGGTCATCGTCATTTTCGATGTAATTGTTCTCGTCCATAGGCTAGTGCCGCATCTCTTCCGTGATCTCTAATGATGTTCAAAATATCTGAATCAACGACCCTGAGCGCAGCCTGCAAACGCTCTTCCCCTTGCGAAAAATCCGCGATCAATTCAGATCGCAATTCACCCAACAAGTCTGCTAGCACACCATATTCCGGTCCGATCAACGCTTCGATGCGTTCCCGCAGCCTGCGCGCCAGCGCCGGGCTATTCCCGCCCGTGGAGATAGCAATACTCATGTCGCTTCGGCGCACCACCGCTGGCAGGATGAAATTGCTGTGTTGAGGATCGTCTACTACATTGACCAGGCAACCGCGCCGCTCCGCATCCAGCCACACCTGATGATTTACCATTGAGTCATCGGTGGCGGCAATCACCAAATACGCATCTTCCAAGTCACCGTTTTGGTACGGACGCGCTACAAAACGAACACGGCCCGAATCGGCCATCTGCTGCAAGCCAGGCGTAAGTTGGGGACTGATCACTTTTACTTGCGCGCCGGCTTCCAGAAGACCTTCGACTTTTCGGGCGGCTACATTTCCTCCCCCAATCACAACCGTTTGTCGGGACTGCAACCCGATCAAGCATATTGTGTAATATTTCACTAGATTTTTTTATCATATTGGTATACAAAAGTCAAATGACAGATGTAATCAATTTTTAATCGATTGCATAAGGGATAAAGCCCATTGCCTTTTATTGATTTGCAAGGCTTCTAGCCACCTGACACTTTGGGCCCTTACCGTCAACGCCGGGGGACAAATCCCCCGGCTTAGGTGAGAAGCCGCCTGAAGGCGGCTGGGACAATCGGCAGGGAGTTATACGTGATTTTCCCATTCATCTGAGGCACAACCAACAGTCCCATGCCAAAGGTATCATGTCCTTGACATATACGCGCTTGTGCAGACGAAAGCCAGAGCAACCTCGTTATGTTCAACCAAATCGTTAAGTTCGAGGTACGTGAGGCGTTGGATGAGTTCAACAAGGCGGTTAAGTTTTGTTTCCAGATATTTCAAAAGCGGCGAATAGGATTCGAGCGTGCCTTTAAGTAAAGCGACCGCCGCAATTGCCACGCGCAGAGGAACCGCTTCATAAGATGAATGAATGTAGCAAATTGGGCAAAAGCTGTCCAATGATGAATATCATGGTTTCTGCAACCATCCCACAGGCATCTTGCCCTTGACGAAACGTCAACGGGGGGGGTATAGTCGCACAGATTATGGACAGTTTACCTTCGCTCGACCCTGATCCTAGTACGACTCAAAACCCCAGCCAGTTGGAAACGCACGGGCAGATTTAACCTGCCTCGAACAGGTCACCTCCGCCCCGCGTCCCAACTGACGCGGGGCATTTTATTTTGGAGGTGCTATGGGATTGCTTCAAAATATCCTGCCACCCAAAGAACGCCTTGAGCGTTCATTCACCCGGGGTGACGTCATCGTCATCCTGTTTATCGTCGCACTCCTTTATGGAGGCGCGCGGCTTGCTTTCGACGCGCCTGCCTTTATTGAGGGGCCGCAAATTTCGCTCGATCCTTCCACCCTGCCGTGGTACACCCTGCTGTCGGTAGGACGGATGCTCGCAGCGTACATTCTCTCGTTATTATTTACGCTCACCTATGGACGTTCAGCGGCATATAACCGCCGCGCCGAATCTATCCTCATGCCTCTGCTGGATGTCTTGCAGAGCGTTCCGATTCTGTCGTTCCTACCCGTTGTCTTACTCGGCTTGAGCGCCATCCTTCCACAGCGAATCGCGGCGGAACTCGCCGCCATCGTGTTGATCTTTACCAGCCAGGCGTGGAATATGACCTTCGGCTGGTATCAATCATTGACAACCATTCCCAAAGAATTGAATGAAGCCAGTTCGATATTCCGCCTGAACACCTGGCTGCGTTTCAAGCGCCTGGAATTACCCTTCGCCATGATCGGGCTGATTTGGAACAGCATCATGTCATGGGCAGGCGGCTGGTTCTTCCTCATGGCGGCGGAGATTTTCACAGTGGGGTCGAAGGACTTTCGCCTGCCCGGTTTAGGCGCGTATCTTCACGAAGCCGCCAACCAGGGCGACTTTCGCGCAATCGCCTTCGGCTTGATTGCTTTGATCCTCACCATCGTCGCCCTCGATCAGTTTCTATGGCGTCCGCTCCTGGTTTGGGCAGACCGCTTCAAAGTGGAAATGACCGAAAGCGACGAACCGCCAACCTCGTGGTTTTATGATCTGATTCACACATCCCGCTTGTTCCTATGGTTTGGTTCGCTATTCGAAAAGGCAAACGAAGGATTCGATCACTGGATGATTCGCCGCGCGCCGATGAAAGCGGACTGGGACGAAAACGGCTCAAAACTGGACTGGAGGTTGGTCGCCTTCTATTTGCTGATCGGCGCCTTTATCCTTTACGGCGGCTATCGCGCCGTAGAGATGCTGCTCTCCGTCCCCCTGCCGCAATGGGGGCAGATTGGGACGGGCGTGCTGGCTACAGC
>JAKANW010000584.1:768-3367 GCA_021823555.1 Chloroflexota bacterium | reverse complement strand
ACGGCCTGGAGTGAGGGTCAGCCGTTGATTGTCCATTTGTTGGGGATTCCTATTTCGCCTTATTCTTTTATTGGCTACTGCGTTTCGATTTCTGTTTTGCTTCAAGTCTTTTTCCTGCCTATTCTTGGCGCCATCGCCGACTACTCTCACATGCGCAAGTTGATGATGCAAATTTTTGCCATTGCCGGCGCAGTGACAACCATCCTCATGTTCTTCATCACAGGCAGTGGATGGTGGTTCGGCGGTTTGCTCTATGCCCTCGCCAATCTTTTTCTCGGCGCTTCCATTGTCTTCTACAACTCCTACCTTCCAGACATCGCCAGCGAAGATCAACGCGACCGCGTTTCCTCCTATGGCTGGGCAATGGGTTACCTGGGTGACTTCATCCTGCTGGCGTTGAATCTCGCCTTTTACATGCTTCGTGACAAGCTTGGAATTCCAACCGGGCTGGCAATTCGCATCAACCTCGCTTCAGCTGGCATCTGGTGGTTGACGTTTGCCTTCTTCACATGGGCGCGACTCCACCCGCGTCACGCGCGCCGAACTCTGCCTCAAAACGAGACCTATCTCAGCATTGGGTTCAAACAACTGGGAAGCACAATTAAAGAGGTCAATCACTTTCCCGAGACGATCAAATTCTTGCTGGCCTATTTTCTCTACAATGACGGCATTCAAACCGTGATTGCCATGGCATCCACATTTGCCACCGCGCCACTGCTCAATGGCGGCCTGGAACTTAGTCTGGACACATTGACCATCGTCATTCTCATCATTCAGTTCGTGGCGTTCCTAGGGGCATTGTTCTGGGGTAAACTCGCAAATTGGGTCGGTGCGAAACGTTCGATCATCATCAGCCTCGTGATTTGGGCTGGGATTGTGATCTACGCCTACATCGGCATGAAAGGCGACTCGCGCACAACCGAGTTTATGGTCCTCGGCGTGGTAATTGCCCTTGTGCTTGGAGGAAGCCAAGCCATCAGTCGCAGCCTGTTTGCCCAGATGATTCCTTCGGGCAAGGAAGCGGAATTCTATTCCTTCTATGAAGTCAGCGACCGCGGGACATCATGGACGGGCCCGCTGATCTTCGGCCTTGCAAATCAATTGTTCGGCAGCTTGCGCTATGGCATTCTGTCACTGATCATCTACTTCATCATTGGTCTCGGTATTCTGCCGTTTGTCAATGAAAAGAAGGCAATGGAAGACGCGAAAAAATATAACGCTCTCAAAACCAACAGCCGGTGAAGTTCAGGCTCCAGACCAAGAACCCGTTTTCCGCCAAAGGCGAGACAACGGGTTCTTGGTCTTACAGGCAGAAAAAGAACCAGAGACGCAGCAGCCGCTCTGTGAATATTAGCGGCTCCGAAGCAGGGACGTGACCACTCCCCCGCCAAGGTTGGCGCGCAGCAACGACACGCTCACGGCCGGCAGGCTGGCCGGATTAGGATAGACCAAATAACGCGGCGACCAAACGGGATGGAATTTTTCTTTAAAAGCGTGCAGGCCGCGGAAATTGTAGAAGCGATTGACATTGCGGTAAATGTAGTTGAGAGCGCGTTCAATGGCGGGATCATCAGAATGTTCACCCACACCCGAAAGCGCACTCAAGCCAAGATTGAAGGTGGCATAATTTTGCGACTTGGCCCATTGGAACAGCGAAACAAACAGAAAATCCATCAAGCCGGCCTCGGTATGCTCACGATGGCGCATCAGGTCAACGGTCACTTCGGCGGATTGGAATTCCGTGACAATATTGGTAAAAGCTTCGATGAAGCCCTCCCGGTCACGGACCAGCAAAATAGGACAGGTATTGAGATAAGCAGCATCGAACCAACCTAGCGAGAAGCGCATTTCCACCGCGCCGCGGCTGGACAGCCACTCATCGCTGATGGAAGCGAGCTCGCGCAACATGCGCGGGGAGAACGGAGGCTGAACCACGTCGGCACGGTAGCCAAGCCGCACCATTTTGTTGTAGCTGTTACGCAAGCTTTTGTTTTCCCCGCCATCCAGCGTAAATTGGGCAAGATCCACAATAGCTTCCTGACCAAGCGTGAGAGCGTCGAAACCCGCCGCTTTATAAATGGGCAAATAGTTTGGCATGACCTGGTAAAAGGCAGGCATCCAATCGTTCGGAGAGCAGAATGACTGGAAGGCGGAAATCGCATCCGCGGCATCCTCCGGCGGGCCAATCGGATCGCCCAGCGACAAGGCGACGCGATTCTCAACTACATATGAGATCAACGAGCCCTTGGGGCTGAAGAAGAAATTCTTGTCGTTAAGCAGAGTGTAGCGCGCCAGGTAGGTCCGCCCGTGGGCGCGGACAATTTCCCAAGCCCGAACCTGATCGTCGTCCGATGGGCCGCGCCGGGTCAACACCGGACGGAATAACATGAGCAGCGCGTACGTACCGGTCACCGCACCGACCACGTAGATCGAGCCAGCGAAATATCGTCCAAAGCCGGTGATGGGTTGCAGGCCGGGACTATAGAATTCGGTGAACATGACGATGGTCTGGCGCACCGCATCCCAAAACCCAAAGTGGACATTGTAATGACGGTCGAGCAAATAAAAACCCATCACGCCGTACGCCAGCGTAAAGACC
>JAKANW010000584.1:0-758 GCA_021823555.1 Chloroflexota bacterium | reverse complement strand
AACCCCTGGCGAATCGACGGCGCATCGGACCGCGCGTGAAAATGTTTTTGTGTGAGCAGGAGTGGAATCAACACCAGCGCAGAAAACAAGGCTTCTTCGTAATCCAGCCCCTTCAATAAATGAAAAGGAATGGACAGCGACAGCACTGTCACGGTGAGAATCCAGGCAACGCGTTTGCGTCTCCACAAACTAGCCGCCAGCAGAAGGAGGGCAAATCCCGCCAGCGCCGAGGTAAGATGCCCCCCCGTGCTGATGCTGAACGGCGAATATTTCTCCAACAGGCGCAGGCGGTATTGCAGGGTGGGAGTGACCGCCGAGAGCATGTTTACCACCCCCATGAAGGCTGTCAGGGCGGCGATTACATGCACAATATTTTCTTCGGTGAGATTTAGTTTGATCTTCATTTCTTGTTCCCGATGTTCACGAAAAAAAAGTTTGGCCAGCCATAAAATCGCTCCACATCTTTGTTCATCCCCATACTGAGGCAGATTGTCAGCACCTTGTGCGGGACGTAAAAGCATTTCATCGCATATGCCAACTGTGCATTCGAATAGATCGGGGCGACGCGGTCGGTAAAGAGAATTAATTTACCTTGAACAACCCTTCCATATTTGCGCCAATGAAACCAGATTGCAGGATGCGCTCGTCGGCGGGGGCAAGGAGGGGAAGCATTTCGTCTGTGACGACGCGACGGATTTTATAACGGCCCATATCGTCGCCAATGAAGTCGAGATTCTCGTCGCTGGTCATCCAGTTGA
>JAKANW010000583.1 GCA_021823555.1 Chloroflexota bacterium | reverse complement strand
TTTCAAGGCATTGGGCGTATGCGCAAAATCCACGATCGCGGTGAAGTTCTGGCCCAGGTCAATCCGTTCCATTCGGCCAGGGACTCCTTCCAATGAGGCAATCCCCTGTGCGGCGACCTTCGGAGAGATGCCCAAGCCGCAAATCGTAGCAGCCAGTGCGGCCAAACAGTTCGAGACATTGTATGCGCCCACCAACTTACTCGAAATGGCTACGCGAAATTCATCAGAGGCGGCAATGAAGTGAATCCCTTTCGGGCTGTAATCAATACCCACGGCGCGGACTTGCGCCCCCTCCCCCAGGCCGTAATTCTTCTTGTTGACTTTGATCAGCCCATCCAGGAATTCAAACGATCGGTCATCTCGGTTGATAACCCCCAGCCGCGGATTCCCTTGCGGCTTGGGCAGCGTCCGCTCCAGGCTTTCGAACAAACGAGCCTTGGCAGCGCGATAATTTTCGTAGGAACCGTGCTGGTCCAGGTGCTCGTGTGTGATGTTGGTCACCACACCAATGTCAAACTCGCAGGCATCCACGCGATATTGCGCCCAGCCGTGCGAAGTGGTTTCCAACACAACATGCGTCAACCCGGCTTCGACCATGCGGGACAGGTACTGTTGAACATCGTGCGCGTCGGGTGTGGTGACGTGGAATCCCGTGTCCAACACTTCATCACCAATCACCGCATTGACAGTAGAGACCATGCCAGCTTTGATCCCCGCAGCTTTTAAGATCTGGTAGATCAGGTTGGTCGTGGTGGTTTTGCCATCCGTGCCGGTTACGCCGATCACTGTCAGCTTGCGACCAGGCCAATCGTAAAACGCGGCAGCCAGCCAGGTCAGGGCGTGACGCGGGTTTTCGAGTCGGATGTAGGGCAGATTGGCAATCTGCCCCACGAGGTCGCGTTCCCCCACAATCGCGGCAGCTCCATTCTCAATGGCCTTCGGGATATAAGCATGCCCATCCGAAAAAGCGCCCTGCATGGCAACAAAGAGATGCCCGGGTTTTACAACCCGGCTGTCAATCGCAATGCCGGTGATTGGAAGATCGGGTAGATCAGATGGGTGGGGAAAGGGAAAGTCGTTGAAAAGTTGTTTTAATGGTTTCATAAACGAAAAGGTTTCAGCAATTCTATCGCTAAAACCCTTTCATGTCCAAATTCATCATGCCGCCAAGCGCGAACTCTGGAATTTTACGAGGACCTTACCAGCCTAATATTAAAGTGATGGGAGGAAACCACATGCCGCAGGTTGCGCCACAGGACCACGTACATTTCCACGCCGCGCGAGGTGGTGATATCGCCCAGATCAATGATGGACCTCCAGCCAAACCAATTGCGCAGGATGGTCGAGACGGCAGCCTTGGCTTCGTTGCTGTTGCCGCTTACGAACACATCCGTCCTCTCGACGAGCTTGTCGGGGTTGACCATGACATCACAATTTATCGTGTTGAGGGATTTCAGCACGCGGGCATCGGGAAACGCACGCTGGATCTGCTCACCCAACGAATCGGTGTTACAAACTGTCAAGGACCAATTGTCCGTTGAATAATCAATCGGGTTGGAGGTATCAATCAGGATCTTGCCTCTCAGGTTCGCTGCCCCGGCCATGTGCAAGGCGTTCAGTGAAGCCGCCCCCAAGGTACAATTAAAAATAATTTCTCCGAACGAGGCTGAATTTGCAAAGTTGCCAAATTGGGCGCGCTGGCTGCCTTCTTTCTTTGCCCAGGCAACCGCTTTGGGGTTATCCACATCACGAGCGCCCATCATCACTTCGTGTCCAAGGTGCACCAATTTGGAACCGATGGTCTGTCCAACCGACCCAGTGCCCAATACACTAATTTTCATAGGAAGCTCCTTTAGTTGACTTTGACGGGTTACAAACCCGCCTTACTTGTAAGATGTCAAATGATTCCTTATAGTTCGGAGCGGGTCATCTTGGTCTTCAGCCACTTCAAACGGAACGTCTCTTCCCGCTCGCGCTCTTCGAGCGAACTGACGATGAACGCGACCGTCTCTTCGTACTGTGGGATGAAGATGTGCTGGAGAGCGTTCACCCGCCGTTGGGTCTTGCGCAGCTCACCGGCCAGCCGCCAGACCGAGGTTGTCAGCATGGATAACTGCGGCGTCTTGATCAGGACTTCGCGAAAGGCAACCGTGGCCTCGTCCAAGGAGGCGTTGGTCCCGCTCAAACTGTAGGGCATTTTTTGCGGCTCACCGCGTGCTTCAATCACAGGGATGGCAACCCCCATAATGCCGCGCAGTTTCAAGTGAACATCCACAGTTTTGTTGGCCGCCAGCGCAGCCCACTCCACGTGATCGCTGCCCATGGTGAGCCGCGCTTTTTCCATGGCATGATAAGCCGTCTCCAGAAGTTTCCAAACTTCCTTCTGAAGCACATCCGCCTCGTGCGCCACACGGACCAGTTCCGTGGTCAGCACTTCGCGCTTGCGGTCGAGAATTTCGTAGCCTTCGCGCGCGAAACGCAATTCCTTCTTGATGCGGATCAGGTTGGTGCGGGTCGGCGCGATATTGATGGTGGGCATGGTTACTCACCCTTGTAATATTGCTTGATCTCGTCGAGGCTGACGCGCGTGAGTTCTTCCTTCGGCAGCATGGACAACAGGCGCCAGCCGATGTCGAGGGTCTGCTCGATGGCGCGGTTTTCGTTCGATCCCTGGTTGACGAACTCGCGCTCGAAGGAACGCCCAAACTGGAGGTACTTGCGGTCCACGTCGCCCAGTTCCTCTTCGCCGATGACAGAGGCCAGCGCGCGCACATCCTGCATGTGGGCGTAACCCGCGTACAGTTGCGCGCCCCAGTGCGGGTGATCGGCACGCGTCCGCTCATGACCAATGCCGTCTTTCATCAAACGCGAGAGGCTCGGCAGCACCGCGATGGGCGGATAGACGCCCGCGTGGTCGAGGTCGCGTCCGAGTGTGATCTGCCCTTCGGTGATATAACCGGTCAGGTCGGGGACGGGATGCGTGATGTCGTCGTTGGGCATGGTCAGGATCGGGATTTGCGTGATCGAGCCTTCGCTGGTGCGGATGCGTCCCGTACGTTCGTAGAGCGAAGCCAGGTCGCTGTAAAGATAGCCGGGATAGCCCTTGCGGCTTGGCACTTCGCCGCGGATGTTGGAGATCTGGCGCAACGCTTCGCAGTAATTGGTCATGTCGGTCAGAATGACCAACACGTGCATTTGTTTCTCATACGCAAGATATTCCGCCAGGGTCAATGCAGCGCGCGGCGTGACGAGACGTTCCACCGGCGGGTCGTCGGCAAGATTCAAGAACATTGCCACGCGCGTCAATGCGCCGCTGTCCATAAACGATTTGCGGAAGAAATCCGCCACATCGTGCTTGACGCCCATGGC
>JAKANW010000582.1 GCA_021823555.1 Chloroflexota bacterium | reverse complement strand
GGGGAGTTCCGCACGATGGCGGAACTCCCCGAGGAAACAAAAAACCGCCTGAGTCATCGCGCCAGGGCGACCCAAGCGGCATTGCCGATCTTGAAGCGGGTGCTCGAACTACCGTAACGGAGCCCAACGACTCCTGCCGTTGGCGCACAGCCTGGCCCCACAGGGCGCGCTTCGTGAAGACTTTGCGCTCTGCGTCAAAGCGGTTTACTGCCCGGCGCGATAGGGGATCGTATCCAGAAATTCGGCGAGGGCGCGCGTGAACGCCTCGGGGCGCTCGAGCATGACCATGTGCCCGGAATCGGGGACGATGACCAATTGCGAGCCTGGGATTTGCGCGCGCAGGTATTCGGAATATTTCGGCGGCGTGAGTTGATCGTCCGCGCCGCACAGGATCAGGGTCGGGACATGGATCTCATTCAAGCGCTTCATCACATCAAACTCGTTGCAGGCCAGGAAGTCGCCGTGCAACACGGTGGGACGAATCTCCGCCATGCGTTGGCGCGCCAGTTCCTTGAGGCGCGGGTTGACCGATGGGCTGAACTCCAAATTGTTGATCAACTTGACGGCGGCGGGGAACGTCTCGGCGCGCGAGGTGGATTCGAGAATCTGCGGAGCCACACGCAGGCGGGCGCCGGTCCCGATCAGGCCGAGACCCAGGACGCGCTTGGGGAAGTCCAACGCCAGCGACATGGCAATTCCCCCGCCCATCGAATGACCGACTATCACGGCGGCGTTCAATTTCATCGCGTCGAGAAAATCCACCACCGCGCGCGCGTATCCGGAGATGGCCTGGCTGCCGAGGCCGCCCGATTTTCCGTGCGCGGGCAGGTCGAGGGCGTAGACGCGATACGCGGGGATGCGGCGCGCCTGCGGAGGCCAGTGCAAATGCGTGCCTCCCGCGCCGTGGATGAAGAGCACCGGCGGGCGCGACACGTTGTCCACGTTGTGGGAAAAATAAAAGGTGTTGGATGTGGTGGGCATGGGGTGATTTAAACGTGGAGCAGAATGCTCTGCTCAGCCATGTTTGGCGGAATACCACATCGCACTCGCAGAGTATCCCGCCCTCCTTATTTTTTATGATGCAACCGGTCGGCGGCGTCCTCGGTGAGTGGAATATAAACCTGCACGCGTGTGCCTTTGCCGATCGTGGAATCTATGTTGAGCAGGCCGTTGACCAGTTCGGTGCGCTCGCGCAAATTGACCATGCCGAGACTGCCGCGCTTATCGTAGGCCTTGTTCACGGCTTGCACATCGAAGCCCACGCCATTGTCGGCGATCTCCAGCAGGGCAATGCCCTGCTCCACCAAACCGAGGCGCACCGTGATGACTGTGGCCTTGGCGTGTTTGCGGGCATTGTTGACCGCCTCTTCGATGATGTAGAAGATCACACCCTGCTTCCCCATTTCCAGCTGGTCGGTGAGATTCTTGTCCACATTGATCGTCACTTCCTGGCCGAAGGTCTCGCGCATTTTCTCGGCCATGGATTGGAGCGCCGCGCCAAGCCCCTGCGACTCGAGGATGAGCGGGCGCAGGGTGAACAGCATGTGGCGGATCTCCTTGGTGGTGCGGTGCGCCAGTTCCTCGATCTTGACCAGTTCCTCGGCGGCGTTGCCGGTATTCTTTTCGATCATGCGCCGGGCAAGGTTGATACGCATCGCCATCGCAGCCACCGACTGGGTCGGGCCGTCGTGCAGGTCGCGCGCCAGTTTCTTGCGCGCCTCTTCGTGGACTTCGATCATGCGCTCTTTTTCCTCGACTAGGTCCTGGTACAAGCGCGCATTTTGGATGGCGATGACCGCCTGGCGGCTGATGATATCCAGCATATCGCGGCGGTCGGATGTGAAATAATTTATATCGGAATGGGCAAACAACATTGCGCCGTACAAATTGTATCCACTGCGGAGAGGGAAGCAGTACGCGATGGTGCAATTCCGCAGGGCGATCACACGCCCCAACTCGGGGTCATAGCCGATGTCTTTCGAGAGCACCGGGTCGCCCTCGTCAAAAACTTTTTTTAGGATGCCTTCGCTGCCGTGAAAGGAGACGCGCATATCCGCGTTGGTAAAGCGCCGCGCCGCCTCAGTCCGCAGTTCGCCGCCCTTGAACAAAAGGACGGCTCCCACCAGGCCGACGTTGAGCAGGTCATTCGATTCATCGGGGTTATCGCTGAGGGCAGAGCAGGCCATATCCAGCGCGGAGTCGAGTACGCGCCTGTAACTGAGAGTCGCTGCCAGCGTGGAGGTCAGCTCGTAAATGGCGCGCAGGCGGTCGGTCTGGACGCGGCGTTTTTTATCTTCCTCCGCCAGCCAGGTCTCGCGCATCCGCCGCATACGGATAATGATCTGACGGCCGATAAATCCGAACAAGGCCCCCAACAGGAGGAAGATAACCGCTTTGATGATGACAACCGGCAGGCTCGCGCCATCGATGACAAGGTAATTTACATAGAACAGGGCGGCGGATAAAAGCCCCACCAGCATGGCCCCCAGAAATTCAAAGTAGATCGCGGCGGCAAAAATGGCGTATAGTTCAGCCCACCAGGCCGGGCCTTGCAGCCCATTCTGCACCCAGAAAAAGATGCCCGCCAGCAGAAAATCGGCGACAACGTTGATCTGACGATGGAACGCGAAACGAAGGTTCAGGCTGGTGAGAGTGGTCATCGTCAGGTTCCACGCCATCATCAAGACCAGCGGCAAAAATGTCTGGAAGGTCAGCACGTCGCCGAGGCCGAGCGAGATCACCAGGCTAATTAATACGATCCAACGCAGCGAAATGGCGAACCAGTCAGCTATGTAGGGGGTATCGAACTTACGCATGGCTTAATGATAAACCCGATTCCACTTACCCGAAGAACGCCGACCTTGCAGCAAAATTACACCTCCCCGAGCCTTACTCTTCGTAGCCCATTTTTATCAGATGGGCGCCAAACTTTTCTTTTAAGAGCGCCTGCTGTTCAGCCGTATACGCCTCGCGGAAGCGGCCAATCTTGCCCTTGTAATAGTGCAGACCCTGTTGCCCGTCATTGGCCCCGGGGCGATACTGCTCGGTCACCGCGCGGACCTCGGGCTGGTCCCCGTTTAATTTGAGGAATCCAACCAAACGGGCGGACTCGACATCATAATTCAGGAGCAAATCTTCGTAGCGCGCCACGAGCACATTCTTCTCCTGAGTCCACTTCGCCCAGATGCGGACGTACTCACTCATAAAACCGAGGGTCTTTTGAAAATCAGGGAGATGAGAGAAGGCGTTGGGACGTCCCTTTTGCAGGGCGCGCTGGCCGTAATCGAAGGCGGAGAGCATGGCATCGCGCGGGTCACGATAAATATAGGTGACGCGCAACAGGCCCAGATTCTCGAGCATCCGCGAAGCGTTG
>JAKANW010000581.1 GCA_021823555.1 Chloroflexota bacterium | reverse complement strand
GCACGGTTCCCCCGCTTTTCAAAGCGCAGATCGCCCGCGGCGGGCCGCTCACTATCACACATCCCGGCATGCACCGTTTTTTCATGACCATCCCCGAAGCCGTCTATCTCGTGTTGCAGGCCGCCTCGATGGGCCGCGGCGGCGAGACTTTTGTGCTCAACATGGGCGAGCCTGTCCGCATTCTGGACCTGGCCGAAGATCTGATTCGCCTCTCCGGCCTCGAGCCGCACCGCGACATCGAGATCGTTTTCACGGGTACTCGCCCTGGCGAGAAATTGACCGAGGAACTTTGGGATGCGGGGACGCCGCTGGAACGCACTGCCCATCCCGACATCTTCCGCCTCGTTTCTTCCGAGACTTTAAGCGGGCGCGGCCTCCGAACGGCCGTGGACTCCCTCCAGGCCGCCTGCCGTCACGCCGACACTGACGCCCTCATCCGCATCCTGACCGAGTCCGTGCCTGGCGCCTCTTTCCGCGAACCCGCTCCCCAGCCCGTGCTGGATGATTCCTCTCTGACGTAGCGCTTCGCGCTGAGCGGAGCGTAGCGAAGTCGAAGCGTAAAACAAACCATGCCCGAGGTAACCTTCTCCGAGTGGCAATCCTTTGTTGCCGCCCATCCCAATTTTCATCTTTTACAAACCGCCGAATGGGGCGAGTTGAAATCCGCCTTTGGCTGGAAACCTGTGCGCATCATCAGCGGTGAGGTGGGCGCGCAGATTCTATTCCGCAAATTGCCGCTGGGATTGGCGATTGGCTATATTCCGAAGGTGGATGGTGGACGGTGGACGGTGGACAGTGCTATCTGGAACGAGATTGATGCTGTCTGTAAGAAGCGTCGTGCCGTCTTTTGCAAACTGGAACCCGACGCCTGGGATACTGAAGATTGGTTACTGAAAACTGGTCACTGGCAACATTCACCGCAAAATATTCAACCTCCTCGCACTATCATCATTGATCTACGCGGCGCCGAAGAAGAAATCCTGGCGCGTATGAAACAAAAAACTCGCTACAACATCCGCCTGGCTGAGAGGAAAGGCGTTATCGTCCGCACCTGGGACGATCTCGACGTCTTCCATCAGATGATGCAAATCACAGGCGGGCGTGACAACTTCGGCGTCCATTCGCAGGAATATTACCGCCGCGCCTACAAGTTGTTCCATCCAACCGGCATGGCCGAACTGCTGGTGGCCGAATATGAAGGCAATCCGCTTGCCGCGCTGATGGTCTTCGCGCGTGGACAGCGCGCCTGGTACGTCTACGGCGCATCCAACGACCAGGAACGCAACCGCATGCCGACCTACCTACTGCAATGGGAAGCCATCCGCTGGGCGCGCTCCAAGGGCGCGGAAGAATATGATCTGTGGGGCGTCCCTGATGAAGATGAAGCCAAACTCGAAGCCGAGTTCGAATCCCGCCATGATGACCTGTGGGGTGTGTATCGTTTCAAACGCGGCTTCGGCGGCGAGTTGAAACGGGCTGTGCAGGCAATGGATCGAATCTACAATCCGTTATTGTATAGGCTGTATTTGCATTTCTTGAGAAATCGAGAATGACATCTCATCATTGCCTGAAATGCGGGACAGCTCTTGAACTACGCTTCATGGATTCTCGTGAGCGCGAAATTTGCCCAGCTTGTGGCTGGGTTCATTATCTGCAACTCAAAGTGGGGGTGGGAGTATTGATCGAAAAAGATGATCAAATTTTATTGCTGCAACGTGCCCACGATCCGTGGAAGGGATATTGGAATATTCCCGCTGGTTATGTGGAAACCGATGAGCATCCGAAAGATGCAGCAAAACGCGAAGTATTTGAAGAGGCAGGACTTATTGTAGAGATTGGCGAACTCATCAAGGTTTATTACTATTCGGATGACCCGCGTGGAAATGGTGTTGCGCTGATCTATAAAGCAGAAGTCCTTGGGGGTGAATTGCGAGTTGACCATGAATCAAGCGCAGCTCGATATTTCCACTGGCATGAGATTCCTGAAAAACTTGCAGGCGGTGGTCACGATCAGGTGGTTTTGGAATGGCGCACACATTTTCAAAATATATAATTCGTGAATTGACTATGATTCGACTAAAATTCGACTAACTGATATGACCTCTCCCTCCTGGAATTCCCTTATCTCACAACTTCCCAACCCGCATTTCCTCCAAACCTACGAATGGGGACAGGTGAAGGCCAAATACGGCTGGACTCCGCTGTATGCTGTGTGGACCAGTGATCGGTTTTCAGTTTTAAGTGATCTGTCGGCGGAAACTGAAGACTGGTCACTGATTGCTGATAATTGTGTTGCCGCTGCCCTCATCCTCAAAAAATCTGTCATCCGCCGCGGCTTCGCAGCGAAACTGTCCATTCTCTACGCGCCCAAAGGTCCGCTCATGGATTGGGAGAATGGGCCTCTCTGCAAACGCGTGCTGGATGATTTACAGTCGTTCGCTAAAAAGCAGGGAGCCATCTTCCTGAAACTCGACCCCGATGTGGTGCTGGGAATGGGAGTCCCTGGCAGCGAGGGGGATATCCTGGATAACGGAGGGCAGGCCGTGATGTCCGAGTTGAAGCGCAGGGGCTGGATTTTCTCGGCAGACCAGATCCAGTTCCGCAATTCAGTGTTGATCGATCTCACCGCGTCCGAAGAAGCAATGCTGGCGCGCATGAAGCAGAAGACGCGCTATAACATCCGCCTGGCGGGGAAGAAGGGCGTCACGGTGCGCACAGGCACGTTGGATGACCTGCCGATGCTTTATGAAATGTACGCTGAGACCTCGGTGCGCGACGGTTTCGTGATCCGTGATGAAGGCTATTACCAGACCGTCTGGCGGTTGTTCATGCAGCCCACGGTTCACGGTCAACCGTCCACCGTCCCCCTGATCGCTGAAATGGATAGACAACCTGTCGCCGCGATGTTTGTGTTCATGTTCGCAGGACGGGCATATTATATCTATGGCATGTCGCATGACGCGCACCGCGAGAAGATGCCGACCTATCTGCTGCAATGGGAAGCGATGAAACGTGCCAAGTCCGCAGGCTGCGCGGTCTATGATCTATGGGGCGCGCCCGAAGTGTTCGATGAAAGTGACTCGCTGTGGGGGGTGTATCGCTTCAAGGAGGGACTGGGCGGGGAAGTGGTGCGGAGCTTGGGCGCATGGGATTACGCGCCGAACGCGCTGTGGTACAAGATGTACGCCGAGGTCATGCCGCGTCTGCTGGATGTGATGCGTTCGCGAGGCAGGGCGAGGACGCGACAGGCTTTGGAGTAGAATCCACGAAGGACACGAAGAGACACGAAAAAGAATCCACGAAGGGCACGAAACGACACGAAAAAGAATCCACGAAGGGCACGAAGAGACACGAAAAAGAATCCACGAAGGGCACGAAACGA
>JAKANW010000580.1 GCA_021823555.1 Chloroflexota bacterium | reverse complement strand
CTCCTACCCACAACAGGCTTCCGAGAATCCAACGCAGGTCGCGCGGACGATCCTTGGTCTCTTCGAAATAGCGCGCCAATATCAAAATTTCCACCACTTTAGCCAACTCGGTCGGCTGGATGAACAGACCGGCGATGTTGAACCAACGCGCCGCGCCAAACACGGCCTGGGCGCTGATGAAGATCATAATGAGCAGGATCATCATCACGATGTACATCGGGATGTACAGGGCTGTCCAATACCGGTAGTCGATTCCCGCCACAAGCACGATCACCACAAAGCCAATCAATGCAAATTGGATTTGGCGCGTGACTGAATTAACGATCTCCTCGTTGCCGGCCACTGCCGAGCGGATCATCGCCACGCCAAAGGCCAGGGCGAAGACAATGACGCCCAACAGCCAGAAATCAAAATGACGCCAGGAAAGATTCCGAAACATGAGTCAGGGGGCGAAACTTATTTCGCCTTACCTCGCGTATGCCGCGTCATGCTTCGCAAGGGAATATCCGCCACCAGCCGTTGGGAACGGCCCTCATGCTCCACGCCGATTCGAACCGCATCGGGTTCGATCTCCACATGGCGCGAAATCGCCTCAAGCAAATCATCTTTTAGCGCGTCCAGTTCGGCAGGCGTCAGATCAGTGCGGTCATGGATGAGCACCAATTGCAGGCGTTCCTTGGCGCTTTCGGCGCTTCGTTTGCGGCCAAACAAGAAATTAAACATTATTTCCTCCCCAGTTTGGTCAGACGTGCCCACAGACTTCCGCCCGAGTCGAGATCCAGGAACGGCACTTCTTCGCCCTTCAGACGGCGCGCAATATTTCGAAAAGCCTGCCCCGCTTTACTCTTCGGTTCCATTGCCACGGGATTGCCGCGGTTCGTCCCCACAATCACGTTCTCATCCTCCGGAACGATCCCGATTAGTTTAATGGCAAGCAGGTCGAGCACATCATCTGCTGACAACATATCGTGTTGTTTGACCAGCGCAGGATTGAGACGGTTGATAATCAGGGCCGGCGTGCCCTTCTCCTCCGCTTCCAGAATACCAATCACGCGGTCGGCATCGCGCACCGCCGAAACTTCAGGGTTGGTCACCACCAGCACGCGGTCTGCGGCCGCGATCGAATTCTTGAAGCCGCGCTCAATGCCAGCAGGCGAGTCGATCAACACCCAATCCACTTCGTTGCGCAGGTCGTTGCAAAGTCGCACCATGTCCGATGGCGAAACTGCCTGTTTGTCACGCGTTTGCGCCGCCGGGATGAGATGCAACTCCGGCAGGCGTTTGTCGCGGATCATCGCCTGACGCAGCCGGCAACGGCCCTCAATCACATCCACCAAGTCATACACGATGCGATTCTCGAGGCCCATCACCACGTCGAGGTTACGCAAGCCAATATCGCCGTCAATGCACACCACTTTGGCGCCATCAGCAGCCAGCGCGACAGCCAGGTTGGCGACCGCGGTGGTTTTGCCAACGCCGCCTTTTCCCGATGTTATGGTCACAACTTGTGCGGTCATGAATTCACCTTATGTTCCATCCGCCTGCCAAATATCAACATGCAAGCGTCCATCCACTAAAAAAAATTTTTCCGGCCGGCCGCCTTTTGAGCGCTCCAGCAATTTGACAGTCTGTCCCGCAATACGAATCTGCATGGACGCCAATCCAAGTGCACAAATGACGACGGATGTATCTCCGCCCGCGCCGGCATGGACCATGCCGCGCACTTTGCCCCAGACCACCACACTTCCACCGGCCACGACCTCCGCCCCGGGGTTGACGTCACCCACCACGGTCACGTTGCCAGGGAATTCAATGCGCGTCCCCGAACGGAGCGTACGATTGATCCACAATGCCGCCGGCTCGGCGCCTTCCTCGGCCGTCGCAGACCGCGTGACTTCCTGCGGGCGCGGCTTCGCGATGCGGGTTGCCAGACCGAGGAGTTGCGCCGTCTTCTCCGTGGTCGGCGACTCGCTCACCACGGCCCACAAGGTGATGCCGCGTTCCGAAAGCGTATCACGCAGCGCCGACAATTCATTGACGTGGAATATCTGGCTTCCAACATCCAAAGCCAAGCGCGCACCCTGGAAGAAGGATTGCCGCGTTTCGATCTGTTCCATCAACGCCGATTGCAATTCTTCCCACGGGGCCGCACTCATGCTCACCAGCAGACCATCGCGCAAGCCCTTGATCTGAATGAGGGAATTCGATTCCGTCATGCACTTCGACCATTGGAGATGATGTTTTTCATTGCCAGCGATAAATTATAGCATGAACCCTTTAACCGCCGCCTGTGGCTGCCGCGCCCTGGTCAATGGCCTTGATTTGGAAATAGGCCTGCATCACCAGTCCCACGATCGGTGCGGCCACCGAAGCGCCCTCGCCGCCGTTGTAGGCAAACGCCATAATCGCGATCTCAGGATCGTCATATGGCGCATACGCCACCGTCCACGCGTGCGTTGGCCATTGACCAAAGGCGCACCGATTGTTTTTGAGCGCCACGTCATCACAATATTCCGCGGTGCCCGTCTTACCCGCGACCGCGATCGGGAACTTGGTTGGATCCTTGAATACGGCGTACAACGTCCCGGTATGAATGCCGCCTTCATTGTCGGCCACTGCCAGGCGCATCCCCTGTTGAACATCCTTCACCACATCTGGACTCACGGTTTTAAGATTACCCGTATCGGTGCAGTAAGCGCCATCACAGGTGTAATCATGGATGATCGGGTCTTTGGTAATGTCCCATTTCACGTTGGGAGTGAAAGGCGAGATCTGATAGCTGGTGGGGCTGGATTTGGTATCTGTAATGTTGCCGGTGGCCGGGTCGTACCACTTTTCGACCACATGTCCGGCGCTATCCTGCACTTCGCGTACGATGGTTGGCTGCATCAACTTGCCGTTGTTCGCTATTGTTGCGCCCGACATGAGAACTTGCAATGGCGTCACCAGTACATACCCCTGCCCCACGCTGGAGATGTAGGTATCGCCAGTTGACCAGTTTTCGCCTTTGTTGATGCGCTTCCACTGCGTGGTCGGGATCAAGCCGCTCGCCTCGCCAGGCAATTCGATGCCAGAGGGTTGGTCGTACCCCAGGGCGCGGGCATATTCCCGCAGGCGCTCAATTCCAAGGCCGGTCGGGATTTCATCCTTGTAGCCACCACCGACCTTGTAGAAACAAACATTACTCGAATAAGCAATGCAATGCAGAAAATCCAACTGACCAAAGCCATCTGGGTTGATGACGCCATTCAGGTTGTAGACCCAGTCCACGAACGGACGCTGACGGCCCGGATCGTTGGGTGAAAACTTTTCCGTGAGAACCAGCTGGCCGGGGACTTTGATGATCTGATCCAACGTGACCACCTTCTCGTTCAACGCGCCCG
>JAKANW010000579.1 GCA_021823555.1 Chloroflexota bacterium | reverse complement strand
GTGCCAGTTTCTTACGCGCTTCCTCATGGACTTCAATCATGCGCTCTTTTTCCTCAACCAGGTCCTGGTATAAGCGCGCATTCTGGATGGCAATGACAGCCTGGCGGCCAATAATATCCAACAAGTCCTGCCGATCACGCATGAGGTAATTCGGGTCCGGATGGGCAAACAACAAAGCGCCATAGACGTTAAATCCACTGCGCAGGGGGAAACAATAAGCAGTCGTGCAATTTCGCAAAGCGATTACCCGGCCAAGCTCTGGATCATACCCAATATCTTTGGAGAGTACAGGCTCACCCTCGTCAAAGACTTTTTTCAGAATGCCCTCACTGCCAGGGAAAGTGATGCGCAAGTCAGAGTTGGTAAACCGCCGCGCCGATTCGGTGCATAAGACGCCGCCCTTGAACAGCAAAACTGCGCCAACGAGGCGATCGTCGGTGGATCCTTCAGCTTCGGCCGTCAGGGCTGAATAACCCATATCCAACGCCGAATCGAGTACACGTTTATAGCTGAGTGTTGTCGCCAGCGTGGAGGTCAACTCGTAAATGGCGCGCAGGCGTTCAGTCTCAACGCGGCGTTTTTTCTCCTCCTCCACCAGCCAGGTTTCACGGATCCGCCGCATACGGATAATAAGCTGGTGCCCAAGGAAGCCAAATAACATGCCCAACAGTATAAAAACGGCAGCCTCGGTAATAGCAATGGGCTGACCGCCTGCGTTTGCAACAATAAAGTTAACGTAAATCAATGCGGCCGATACCCCCGCCGCCAGCATGGCCCCCCAGAACTCAAAATAGATCGAAGCCGTAAGAATGCAATAAATCCCTGCCCACCAGGCCGGACCTTGCATGCCTCCCTGAACCCAGAAAAACAGCCCTGCGGTCAGAACGTCCACAAAAAAATTGACTTGCCGATGGAACGAGAGGCGCAGATTGGTGCTGGTGAGGGCGGTCATGGCCAGATTCCAGAGAATCACCAGACCCAATGTCCAAAAAGCATGAAGGGTCAATACCTGCCCCAGGCCCAGCGACACAACCAGGCCAACCAACACAGTCCAGCGCAATGAAATGGCAAACCAGTCTGCAATGTAAGGGGTATCGAACCTACGCATGGTTATATGATAAACGAAAACCTGTGACGAATCAGTTTGATGACCTTGCAGGAAAATTACATCTTTACCTGATCAGGCTTCGTACTCCATCCTGGCCAAATACGGGCCGAATTTTTCCTTCAAAATAGCCTGCTGGCCGGGTGGATAAACATCCCGGAAGCGGCCAATCTTTCCCTTGTAAAAATGCAGACCCTGCTGCCCGTCATTTGCACCGGGACGATATTGCTCGGTCACCGCGCGGACCCTGGGGCTGGTTCCGTCTAATCGAAGGAATCCAACCAGACGGGCTGCCTGTGCATCGTAATCCATGAGCAGGTCTTCATAACGCGCCACGAGCACATTCTTCTCTTTGACCCACTGCTCCCAAATGCGAACATAATCCATCATAAAATCGAGGCTTTTCTGGAAATCAGTCAGGTGTGAAAATGCGTTGGGGTGTCCCTTTTGCAGCGCCCGCTGCCCGTAATCATAGGCCGAGAGCATGGCATCGCGCGGGTCACGATAAATATAGGTAACGCGTAGCTGGCCAAGGGACTGAAGCAAACGCGAGGCGCCCGACGGTCCGGCATGCGCCTTGATGACAAAGGTCCTGCCCAGCAGCGCCGGCACACTGACCATCGCCAGCCGCCGCGCAGAAAGCACACCGATATTGCAATTCACTTCGGTAAGAATTTTTTGTAAATGATATTGTTCGCGGATGTCACGCGCATCGGCGCAGCCTGTGGTCTTCATCAGGTCGTGGATCAGGTTGTAGTGCCAGCCCGACCCGGCGCGCGGCATCCCAACGGAAAGGATGATCATGAAATCTCCTCCCCCTCATCTTTCGGCCGAGGGATCAGGGGTGAGAGTATGCTGGAAATTCCCGCCAGAATCCCAGGAATGACCCAGATATTCGGCGTGGCAAACGAATCCTGGGTTACATTATACAGGGCAATCGCCAGCCACGCAAAAAAACCGGCTATTCCGAGGAAATACCAGAAATTTCCACGCCGCAAAAGCGAAAGAGCATCTCCAAAAGAAGAAAGCATAAAAATGAGAAAGAGTGCAAAACCAACCAATCCTGTTTCCGCCAGCAGGCGTACATACAGGTCTTTGGGGTTGGGATACAGTTTGCTGGTCGGGTCCAACTGCCTCGCTATTTCGGGAACTGTTGTCTGGGTCCAATCGGGCAGGTTGTTGTAGATCCAGAAGCCGCTGGCGCCAAGTCCCACGCCCAAGATGGGATGCTGATCATAAGCGCCCATTGCGCCTACAGCATAGGCGCTGCGCGCCCCGGCGTTGATGTCAATTAGATATTGATTCAAATTCGTCGCGGTGGATTCCCACAAACGCCGGAAATAATTCTTGCGCGAAAGAAATGCAACTCCGCCTACCATCACGCCAATCAACACGGCAATCATGCCAAGACGCAAAGCCAGATGAAGCGCGCTGCCGCGAAAGCCGCCGAAGAACCAGGTCCACGTAGCGCGCAGCAGGTCGCGGCCAAAGACGAGGAAGGTCACCACCGCTGCGCCGAGTCCGATCAGGATGCCACCGCGCGAGTAGGTGGCTAAAAGCAGCAGCGCAGCCAACGCCAATAAAACGGGTTCCAGCCAACGCAGGCGCGTGATGCGGGTCTTCGTCAAAATTGCGGCGAATAAAACCGGCAGGTACGTGGTCGCGATCTGCCCGGCCAGCCAAGCCGGTTCGTAGGCCAGCCCGGAGACGCGGTTGGTCTTGACCAGTTCACGCATTGAGAAGAGCAACTGCCAGTGCGTGACCATTTCTTTTTTGAGCAAGTGGGTGTAAAACGTGACTGCCTGCACGCCGCTCCATGCCAGGTCGAGGCAGAAACCAACCAGCAGCCATTTGAGCGTGAAGCGCACTTCGTCCTCGTCGCGGTTCATCCAGGCAGAGGAGATAAAGAAGACGAGGCCGATCACGAGGGTGACCAGTGCGCGCAGGACGCGGCCCGAATAGGTTTGCCCGCGCATGGGCAGCGGGTCAATCAGGACCCCGAAACTGGCGGCCGTTAAAACAGCGACGGTGAACACTGCCAGCAGGATCGCGCTGCCCGTCCACGCAAAGGGACGCTCGCCTCGAATCCATTGGATGAGGAGCAGCGGCAGCAAAAGCGCCAACGGATAGAGCGCCATCGGGCGGACGAGGGTGTCATCGCCGAGGAAGGGGAACCAGCGAAAGCTGGCGACCGGCAAAGTCACCAGCGCCGCTGCCCAAAGAAATTTCACGATGGAATTCAAGGAAATTTTCATTTTGTCATGTGGAGAGATTCTGC
>JAKANW010000578.1 GCA_021823555.1 Chloroflexota bacterium | reverse complement strand
ACAGGCCGATGCTCAACCCAACCAGCGCGCCGACGACTGCTTCGCTCAGATACAGGTTGTTGGCAAAGGACAGTCCCAGCCGGTCGCTGACCTGCCAGCCGAAGAGTCCGCCCAGCGCGCCAAGGATGGCATAAAAGTACGTGCGCATTCGTCTACTCATTGGAAGCTTCTCCTTCCTCTTCTTCTTCAAGATGCAGGTTGGTCCAAAATACCATGCTGCGACCAAAGTTACCGTCCAGCTCGTGGAAGCCAAAATAGCGGGACGGATCAAAATTGCCGTTCTTCTGCCGGATAAAAATTCCGCCGGTGGCCGAATGCGGTTCGACGACCAGCGCCACCTGCCAGGGTTCAGGAAAGAAATGTTGATGCAGCCAGGTGTCATAATGGGAGAGAAAAATTCCCATACGGGGGTGGGTATGATACCAACCAACGATCTTCTTGCCTTTGAAGTGGGTATCAATTTCGTTATGAATATCCACCAGGCTTTCCTGTGTAAATGTCAGATGCACACTGCTTTGGCGTGTGAAGCGGGCAGGGAGGGCGTGGTCTACTATGATAAATTGTTCGCCGTTTTCATCCACGCACCATTCACCGACCATGATCCCGCCCACCTCGTTGTACATATCGCTGACGGAATGCACGCAGATGCGGCTATAGGCTGGCTGGGTCATGAAGACTGATACCAGTGGCTGCAAGCCGGTTCCATCGTAAGGCGAATTCCAGCGGCTGGCCTTTCTAGCGGGCAGGGGGGTGGTAATGGGTTCCATGGTTTCGAGTGGGGCAACTCGTAGGTTAAGCTTGGAGGACATACAGGCTCCCGATCTCCTCCCCTCACTCTTGCCGGAGCAAGCTGAGGGGAGGGAGGGGACAACCGGCGTCTAACCGGCGGTTACGTCGGCGGTCATCATCAACCGGTCGTTTTGGGGGATGCCAGCCTGCACGAGGGTCTCTTCTTCCTTCAATTCACGACCCAGCGCCTTGCTATCCAGGCGATAGGACATGGCGCGGCCATCGGGACCCGTGGTTGGCAGTTCCAGTGACGTGGTCAGTTCAGGGATCAATTCCTTCACGGGCACGTCATCGGGCACTTCTGCATTGCGGCTGCCTCCCGAGGGAAGCACAATGGTGACAGGGATATCGGACATGGTTAAGTCTCCTTTTTTGAATCTGGTTGGATACACTCTTGCAAAACCGGTTTGCGTAACGCGGGATATGAGTTATTTCAAACGTATCTTGGACTTGGGTTTGGGCCTGAGCTTGTCGGTTAACTTTTCAGTTAAATTGATCTTCGGTTTGGCCGCAGTTTTCGAGGTCGAGAGTTTGACGCGCTCGGGGCGCAGCAACTCGCGTTGATCGAGCGGGAAGGCGTTCGGATGAGTCTTGCGGTATTCGCGGCTCCAGCGTGCGGCCTCTGCATCCCAGGGGAAGGGCGGTTTGGTCGGGTCGTCGTGGAAGTTCTTCCACTGGAGCATTTCACCCAGCATGATCACCAGACGATCCAGTGAACGGCTGGCAGTCCACCAGGCGGCGTCAATGCACACACTGCCGTTCAGGTGATTGATGTTCGGGTGCCAGATGGGTGTCAGCCATTTCATGCCCGGCCAGCGCTGAGGATATTGGTTGTGGAGGTAAATCTCCACCTGGTGGTTCTCGCCATATTTGGGGTTGCCCTGGCGGTCTACGTCAATAATGCTCTTACACTTGAACGTTACGATATAGCGTTCGGGAGGCAGGTTGGGGCGCGGCGAGATCGCTTTGAAAGAGATCAGGTCGCTGCGCGCCGCCAATTCCTGCATCAACTCGTAGTCGCCGCGCAGCCGCCGCATGCGGGGGCTGTCGCCGACAGCCATGCTGCCAGCGCCCGCAGTAATGTCAGCCGTCAACATCAGGCGGTCATCATTGGGGATTCCTGCCACGGCCAACGTTTCATCATCTTTCAATTCGCGGCCCAGCGCCTTGCTGTCGAGACGGTAGGACATCGGGCGTCCGTCCGGCCCAACGGTTGGCAGTTGCAACAGGGAGGCAAACTCGGTCAGCAGGTCGTGCACGGGGACGTCATCAGGCACTTCCGCTGTACGCGCCCCGCCGCTTGGTAAAACAATCGTCACGTTCAAATCAGGCATGTCATCCTCCATCAGGAGTTGTAATGTGGCACCTGGCAAACGCCGGTGATTTCCCAGCAATCTTTGTGGTGCAGGGTGTGGCAAACCTCGCACTCCACCACGCCTCGCGGGTCTGTGCGGCTGACCGGTTCGAGGCAATACGGGCAGCGATGTTCCTCCACGACTGCGATCGAGACTTTGGCTTTGCCGTGCAACATGCGGCGTCGCTTTGGGCGTACAGGTAAATCTTCAGCCGAAATGGTTCTCACGGTTGGCTTCTTTGTTTTCGGCCTGGAACGCTTCACTTTGACCGGTCGTTGGGCAGCCTTGAGAAAATCTGGTACTTTGATCTTGGGTAAAGAGATCGCCGGCGACTTTTCTGCCTGCCGCTTCACACTCGACTTGCGCCTGGTTCCGTTATTGCGAGGTTGGACCGCCGCCCGGGGTGTTTCTGCAACCTGCATTACCTGTGGACTTTTCTTCCAGGCCAGGAACACCGGAACGAACAAAATCAATCCGATGCCAATCTCCGCCAGACCTGACTTGTCCACTTGCTTGGGCCAGAAGACCAGCGGCCCCAGGCCGAGTCTCCAGTTAGTCGCAAAACCCAACACGTACAAGCCAAAGACCAAAGCTGCCAGAGCTGCCAGGAAACGGACGAACCAGTTCCGTCCTCCCAGCACGAAGCGGGATCCGAGTCCAGCCGTCACTGCCAGGCTGGCTGCTGCCAGCCCATTCTGCATCCAACGGGGATAACCGGGCTTTGCCTGGAACAGGATCGCCAGCCCCAGCCCGAGGGCGGTCGCCAGCAGGAACAGCAGCACCAACTTACGAAGAAGGTGGGATGGCTTGGTGGGCTGGGAAGAATATGCAGGGCTCATCGAGGCGGTTCGGGCGACCATGTTTTTTTTATCCGCGCAGTTTTACCCTTCTGCCGGAACGCTTTGCAGAAGGCACGTCCTTCAACTTTACTTCGCCCTTAAGACGGCTCACTTCGCTTTTAATACGCACCCGTCCGTGCGCTGCGGGAGTACTGCTATCCACATTTGCTTCGCCCTTGATATGGACACGCCCGCGCGCTGAGGTGGCTCTGCCGTCCGCAGTCTGTTCAAAGTGACGGAAATGCAGCGCATCGGGCATATCGCCGGTCAACTCGTAGAAGCGATACTCAACACCGTTGTGGACGCGCAGGATATGCAGGGGAGGCACACCTACACTAGCCAGCGTGCGATGCAGGAAATTTTCCTCGCCAGTGATCACATGCGTCAGTGTAGTTTCACGCAGGATGC
>JAKANW010000015.1 GCA_021823555.1 Chloroflexota bacterium | reverse complement strand
GTCAATCATCAGTCCACGCCTGCGCCAGTACGTGTGAGCCTGGATCAATTCATCCAGGAGATCGAGACCTTTTTCTCCCTTGACGTAAACCAGCAGGATCGGATAATCGCCGGAGATGGCAAACGGCCACAGCCCAGATTGGCCCAGGGTATTGCCCGCCAGTACGCCCGGATCGGAGCGCAACAGCGCGGCAGGATACAGCAAAACCGACAGAAGTTTTTGAATTTGTTCCAGTTGGGATGACGAAAGGCCGAGCTGGATCAACTCCTGTTCGGCCTGAGCACGCGCCTCATCGAATACCCGGTTGATGGTATGCCATTGACGGTAGAGGCGCGCCAGGGATAGTGCATCTTTGCGTGAAGCGGCCGCGAGTGTAACAAATGCAATCTGGAACGACTCATAACCTGGCACGACAATGTTCGCTTGCAATGCAAAGATGGGATCAAGCGTTGATGCGACGTTTGAGAGCCTGGAGCCTGGTTGCAACGCAATGGGAGCGCGAGGCGTATTGCCGCGGCCCAGAAAGCGGGCGCGGTCGGTTTCGTAGCCGGTAATATGCAAGTTATTACCCTCGCCAACGACGAAATGAGCGAGGTAGGCCGGCTTATCCTGCGCGGAGCGCGGCCTTCGGCGGAATAACAGGATGTTTTCGTCCGCGATGGATTCGCATTCAATGAAAAGTTTATTGTAAGCAGGATGGCGCTGGTCAACCGATTGAGGGGAGAGGATGACCTCGGCGTAACTGGTCAGCAAAAGGTCCCGCGAGGATTCGCCGTGATTGGTCAGGGTAATGCGGCGGATTTCCACGTCCGCGTCCGGAGCAATCGCGATGCGCATGCGCGTGGAAATGTCATCGTCGCGCCGCATAAACTCGATGGTGTGAGGATAGAAATACACTTCCTGGCTGGCAGGCTGGGCGGCGGTGGGCTGGAAAGCGGCTGACCACAACCGATCCGTTTCCCGATCCTGGATGTAAATCCATGCGCCGAAATGATCGAGGGTGGTATCGGCGCGCCAGCGGGTGAGGTCCATTTCGCGCCAGCGGCTGTAACCGCTCCCGGCTGCGGTGATGAGCAGGCTGTAATCTCCATTGGAGAGATAATGAAGTTGCGGGTGCGGGGCGTTGGGTTGGGCGTGCCAGGCGTCGAACGATATCTCCGGATGGACGGGATGGATGACGCCAATTTCATGCGGATGAGGATGCTCGATCGGCGCTCGAACGGGGATTTGCTCCTGAAGCAACAGCGTCCCAGTCTCGATGCGCGGGTCGGTGTGGAAGCGCCGGACCATGCTTTCTTCGCGCAGGGTATTGCAAAGCGAAAGCAGGATCATGCCCTGATGGTGCGTCATGTAAGAACGGACGACCGCGTAGCCCCGGCCTGTTCCGAGGCGCTCAACAGTAAAGTCCACGGCTTCGTACAGGCCATACAACCCAAACATGTTGTGCTTCTGAAAGCGTTCCAGATTTTGCAGAACTGCCATTGGCGCATAAGGCAGGGCAAGAATTGAAGCATAGGGCGCCACTACCAGGTCGTCGGCCAAGCCGCGTTTGTAGCCCAGTCCCGGGACACCGAAGGCGCGATATTGATAGACCTGGTTGGCATCAAAATAATAAAAACTTGATTCTGAAATCCCCCAGGGAACATGTTTGGCTTGTCCGTAGGCGATCTGACATTTGACCGCGGCGAGACAACTTTGATCGAGCAGCGTGCCGGAATAGCGCCTGGTCAGCAGGGCCGGCATGAGGTATTCGAACATGGTGCCGCTCCACGAAAGCAGAGCGCGCGTTCCGTTCAGTTGTGTAATTGGGCGGGCAAGATACAACCAGTGATTTTGCGGGACGTCGCCTTTGGCGATAGCCAGCAGGCTGGTGAGGCGCGCCTCGGAAGCAAAGAGATCATAATAACTTGTATCATGTCGCCCGGAATCGACGTTGTAGCCGATGTGAAAAACTTTACGCTGCGGATCATACAGGAAACGAAAATTCATCGCCTCGAAATTAGCCTCGGCGCGGGCGCTGATGGATCGGAGGTCATCCAAAAGCGCGTTTGCGGAGGATCGAGCGGTCTTGAGTTGAGCCGCGAATGAATCGCACCAGGAAATCGAATCCTGTTCGCTATCACATAATAATGCGCGGACGCGTCGAAGCGCGTCCAACGCGCGCACGCAGATGGCGGGGATTTCTTCCAGAGGCGGCTTGAGCGAAAAGGCAGATAGGAGTTCATTCCAGGCAAGTGCCAGCTCAAGGCGGAGGTCTGGCTGATCAAATAACGAGGGAATCTGCGCCATCGCCAGAGACCACGGGCACAGGGTTTCCATCTCGCGCTGGGTTTGAGATAGATGATGGCGCGTGCGGTCTATCCATGTGGAAAGACGCCGGATCGTATCCGAATCGAGTTGCTCGGTGGAGGCCTTGACCACCTTTGTCAGCAGGTCTTCCATTTCCGCGCGGCTTTCGCGGAACAGATTCTGAAGGAATTGCGGGACACACTGGCGCGCCTCGCATAGACTTTCGGCCTGTTTCCTTAGGCGGGAAATAATCTCCTGCAGTTCGCCTGCCGCGCTTCCGAGATGGGCCTGATGCAGGGTTTCATCCAGCACGTCGAGTGTGTCAATCAACCCCTCCCAGCGGATGATGGGCCGGCTGGCAACATCGCTGCATCCCTGGCGCAGGGTCAGCAGGCAGGCGGCCAGGTTGCCGCTATCCACTGTCGAAATGTAACGCGGCGGCAGCGGATTCAAGGTGCGCGTATCATACCAGTTCAGGAAATGGCCGCGTTGCTTTTCAAGCCCATCCATACCATCCAGTGTATTTCGAATACGCAAGACCAACTCCTGCGGGCCAATATAGCCCAGGTCGCAGGCAGAGAGTGTGGAAAGTAAAAGCAAGCCGATGTTCGTCGGTGAGGTGCGGTGGGCCACCAACCCGCGCGGGTCTTCCTGAAAGTGATCGGGCGGAAGCCAGTGGTCGTCTGGGCCGACGAATTTCTCAAAGTACAGCCAAGTCGTGCGCGCCAGTTGCCGTAATCGGTTTTCATGATGTGGAGTGAGCTTTTCCGGTGCAAAGGCAATTGGCCTGCTGATCCGAACAGCAACATAAGGCGAAAGTATCCAGCCGAATAGAAATGGCGCGGCCAGTAAAAGCACAAGCGGGTTATGTAATATCACCGGTAAAATCAGAAGAACAGAAAACGCTGGAGCAAAGATCATCTCATGCCAGGCCGCGCGTATTTTTAATTCCCTGCCGAATACATTGACCGTATGCGCCGCTGTCACCCATTGGAGCAAACGTTTGCGCGTGATCGTCATGCGTACGAGAGCGGTTGCGATGGCATCCAAAGCAATGAGCGCCTCATGCGGTAGGAAAACGATTTGGAACAGAGCGCGCAGCGCCGCCTGCTGGACAGGCCGTGCAGTCGTTTCAGGATATTGATCCGTTCGCCTCGCTCGGAGCGTAGCGAGCAAGCCAAACATGATCGCCAGGGCAAATGTGGAAAGCGCCAGCGCTGTCCAGACCAAACTGAAACCGGGTAAAAACAACCAGCCGCCAATCATCAATGCCAGAACGGACGGGCTGACCAGGCTGCGGCGCAGGTTGTCAATGATCTTCCAACGATCCAGCATGGAAAGATCATTGGATATCTTCCGATTTGTTCTGTGCGGCACCTGGGACTTAAGCCAGGGCAATAGTTGCCAGTCCCCTCTGATCCAGCGATGGAGACGATATGTGTATGCCACATAGTGCAGTGGATAATCTTCAAATAGAACCACGTTCGTAACCAGGCCGCAGCGTCCATGAATCCCCTCGAATAGATCGTGACTCAACAACATATTATCAGGGACGCGTCCATCCAGGCATCGTTCAAACGCCGCCACATCGTAAATCCCTTTGCCGACGTAACTTCCCTCACCGAATAAATCCTGATAGACATCCGACACGGCGCGGGTATAGAGATCAAGCGTCATATCGCCGGAATAAATGCGGGCGAAGATCGAACGATTTGCGATCGCCGGTCTCACCTGGACCCGAGGTTGGAGCACTGTGTAACCATCCATAAGCGCCCCTGTTTCAGGATCGAATTCCGCCTGATTCAGCGGATGGGCGAGGATACCGGCCAGGCTGCGGACGCTGTCGCGCGGCAGCGTGGTATCCGCATCCAGCGTGACCACATAGCGGATCGCGGGCAAAACGCTCAGGTCGCCTATTTGAACGGTGAAAGCGGATTTTTGTTCCCCGCTTAGTGAACCATTGAATTCAACCAATTTACCGCGCTTGCGTTCCCACCCCATCCAACAGCTTTCGGCAGAATTCCAAATACGCTCGCGGTGGAAAAGATAGAAGGGCTGATAGACTTCATTGCTGTAACGAGCATTGAGTTGTTCGATTCCGGTTTTGGCCTGCTCGATCAACTGCGCTTCGCCGGGCAATTCTTTTTGTGGAGCGTCAACAAAATCGGTCAACAGGGCAAAGCGGACATTCGGGTCTGCATTGCCGAGGTAATGATTTTCAAGTTGATGCAGGAGCGACTCCAGTTCAAGTTCGCTCTTGAGCAGGGAGGGGATGACCACCATGGCGCTGAATTCGGGTGGAATGCCATCCTGAAAATTGAGGCGGGGAAGAATGCGCGGCGGCATGGTTTTAATCACCAGCCAGTTGGTCAAATCAATAGCGACGGCGGAGGCTGGCAAAACTGCCAATGCCATTGCGATAAAGATTTGAAGGAGGTTTCCGCCTGCGAATAAGGAATACCCAACTGCTCCCAAACACAACAGTATCGTTAGAACAGCAATACTTCCCAGGTAAGCCGGTACAGAACGGTCGGCCAACCACCGGCGCAGGCGGCTTTCACGCGCAGGCCGATAGCCCAACCGCGTTTCAAGGATTGATCTGCCGGGGCCAATCAGGTAATAGCCGACGTGACGCGTGCGGGGCCGTTCTCCGTTCTGGGCAAGGTGGATTGATTCGCGCGCGATGGTTATTTCATCCGCCTGGGTTCCCGATGCAATTTCTTCGATAACATTTCGATAGCGGTTGCGCGTGTCAAAGTCCATGCGGGCGTAAACACTGGCCGGGTCCTCACGCAGGATGCCTTCCACCATGCAGGCGCTTTCGAAAATTATTTGCCAGTCTTGTGTGGCGAGCATTCGCAGGCTGACAATGCTGTTGATCACGATGGTTTCGTCATTGATCGGGGAGTGATTCGGCTTCTCGTCCGGCGCGGCAGGCCAAAGGCGTCGCTCTGAGCCGCCGCGTTGAGCTGGTCGAAACGGTGTCGAAGAGTTAGGGAAGGACGCGGGGGGTAACTCCAAGTGTGTGATGCGCGCCAGGGCGTCTGCGAGAGTTTCGAGAACGCTGAGTCTCAACATGGGAGCCAGCGCCCAGGTTTCCCCGATCTTAAGTACGGTAACGCTTTGAAATGCCCGAATGAAACTTTTGATCTGGTCTACATCGAGGAGACTTTCACCGGTTTTGGTCAACGTAAAAGCCAGGATGTGGATGCGCGCCATTTCACTGCCGTTTACATTTGCTTTAGGAAGACGCTGATAAAAATCGGCGGGGAGGTTTTCGCCGGTCTGGTGAAGGGCCTGCTTGACGATGTAGAAATTATCCAGCATCCATTCGGCAGCGTGCGAGACGGATCCTCCCGCCCGGCTGGATTCATCGAAGTAGCGGTACGCAGAATGGAGAAATGCTTCCAAGGTTTTCAAACGCCCGGGCAGGGGGTCGGTATTGCCGGGGCGCTTGACCGGTTCGAGGGTTTGGGCAAGATGGAGCGCGAGTTGATCCAGCCAGTCGCGGGATGATATTCTGTTTTGCAGGGCGGTGACAGGTTCCGTCCCGGGGAGCGGAACATTATTGAACACGGTTCAATGTCCTTTGGTTTCGCGCGTGGCCATTTCGGCCTGGGTGCGTTTGATCTCGTCCCCGGAAAGGTCTTGCATGATCATCAGGGAGGTAGTGCCGTACGCGATAAAACTGTTGGTGATGCTTCCATAAGGCCAGCGACCTTCGCCCGAATGGCCGTGCGCCACCAGCATGACAAGATCGGCGTTTTCCTGCTCCACCATGTCGTGGAGCGCGGCCGTCATGTTGTCGCTGACGACTAGGCGGGTTTGCAGGTCAATCTCCTGCAGTGATAACTGTGAGCGTAGTTGTTCGAAATAATGCGAGGCCGCACGGTAGTTCCGGTCAGCAATGCGGGTGACAAGCTCCAGGTCATCGTCCGAGAGCGGGAAGCGATGGAGCATTTCCGGCTTTCGAATGACCGTTCCCAGGATAAGTTGGGCTTTGTAGAATTGCGCCAGGCCAACCGCCACCGGCAGGATGTATTCCGCCCGCGCCGAGCAATCCAGCCCGACGAACAGGCGATGGTAGTGAATGGCGGCAGGTTCTGCGCCGGAAGATTTATATGCTCTCACCAGGAGTGTGGATTTAAACGCGCGCAGAATGATCTTCTGTACCACACTGCTGATGTTCCATCCGCTTAATCCGCTTCGCCCGTGCGTGCTGAGGGCAATCAGATCCGCATCATTATTGTTGGCAAAGTCAATGATGCGTTCGGCGGGTAGTCCCTCCAAAATCACTTCTTTGACTTTCAGGTTGGCGTCTCGCAATCGGGCGGCAATTCCATCGAGATAAACTCCCGCCTCGCGCTTTTTGAGATGCCAATCCAGCGGGTCAATTGCCAGCTCGCCTCCACTTGCATGTGGGAGTTCAAGAATATGCAGAACCGTGACGCGCGGTTCAAATGCTGACGCAACAGCCAGTACATGTGGAAGGACACATTCCGCTAGGGCGGACCCATCCAATGGAACAAGGATATGATTGATCACCGTGTCCTCCAATCAGAACAAGATTTAATCAGCGGTGAAAACATGGTTGAATTGGAACACACCATTTATATTCCCCTCTGCTATAGTTATACAACATTTTCCATCTAAATCAAGGCTTATCTCTTGATTACCTTACACTTTCAAAATCGGGACGCTGATTCACGCTGAAAACGCAGATTTTTCTTCTTGGATCAGCAAAAATCAGCGTTTTTCTACGTCCTGGTTTCAATCGACAATCCTCGTCTGTCGGGACGATGTGCTTGATCACGATCTCGTCTTTCCCGACTATCCCGTGATCAATTAACAACCGAATCACTTCCTGTTTGAGTTGCGGGGTAGGATTTTCCAAGTTTGCGTTCACCTGCTGGCAGAAAACCGTGAAGTCTTCCAGCATGGTTTGCTTGACACGCTCCTGTTGGGCCAGGCGCTGGAATTGCTGCAAGCGCGTTTGAATCGCTTGCCGTTCCTGGTCGAGTCGTTCTTTGCGGTTGGACAACTCAGCCTTCTCGATCTTTTCATCCTGGAACAAATCCAGCAGGCGTTGCCATTGGCGTTCCAGGGCTTTCAAACGAGCCTGTAAACGATCCTGTTCTTCGGGTGCGTTCTGGTCGGTTTGCGTCTCGCTTGCCCAAGCATCAGCCAGTAAGGTTGGGTTGCGCAAGAGTTGCGTCACCGCCTGCCAGACCAGCGGCTCAATGACTTGACTTGAAATGGTGCGGGTATGTTCGGGGACATCCGGAGCGCGATGCTTGCCGTGATGGGCACAGTAGTAGGCAGGTGCGTCATGCGCCCCTCGCCCCGTCATCGTTCGTCCACACACATCGCACAGCAACAGACTGCGCAACAAATAAAAACGGGGGGTGTTGTTGCGTGAAGAAAATTTCCGATTCATCTCCAGGCGTTCCTGCGCTTTCTGCCACACTTCTTCCGAAATCAGCGGCGGCACGTTCATCGGGATCCATTCGTCTTTGGGTCGTGCCTGATGAATCGCAGAATGCCGCACGCCGCGACCATGTTTCTTTGGACTTCCAATCACTTCATGACAAGTGCGGGTGCGATTGTAGTGTGTTTGGCCTGTGTAGGCTGGCTGTTTCAGAATGACCTGCACCGTACTATAACCCCAACGCCTGCCGCGCGGTGGCATTTTGGCGATATTTTCGTTCAGTTTCTCCGCAATTTTGCCAATCGGCAGTCCGTTTTCAGTATAGGCAGTATAGATCTGGCTGACTACCTCTCTTTCAATCGGATGCTCCTCCCAGCGTCCACCGTTCGGCTCGCTGACCGGAATATAACGATAGCCATAAGGCGGCACAGGATTGACCAGTTCGCCATGACGAACACGGTGAAGTTTCCCGCGTCGCAGTCGGTCTGTGATGACCGCCCGCTCGTATTCAGAAAACAAACCCTGGATGCCCAACAGTAGTTGCCCTTGCGGATTATCTTCCACGGACGGCCGGTTGACGAACACCACCTTGACGCCCGCTCGTTTCATCTCTTCCATCAAGATCCATGGATGCGCGTATTGCCGTGACAGACGATCCGGGCTTAGACATAACACCGTTTCAAACAGGCCTTCCCCTGTCAGGTCTCGCAAGCGATCCAAAGCCGGACGTGCCAACTGCGCACCGCTCACCGCTTGATCCAGAAAGTAAAATTCTTTCGATAGCCGATACCCCTTCTCCCGCGCATACCTTTCCAGCTCTGCCACCTGGCTCTCAATCGTCGCTTCCTGTTCTTGTTGCAATGTCGATACTCTGGCATAGACTGCCGCTAACTGGTTCATCGTGTGCCTCCTGAATCGGTTTCTCTTTTTCAACGCGGTCTGCCGCTCGGCTCAACTGGTGATATGCTTCTCGCACTCGTTCCATGGCTCTGCGGTTTGGTAGACGGTCCATTCGGACGGTGATTGCTGTCTCTTTCCTCTTGGCCATGCCTGCCTCCTTGCAAGTTCACTAACTCCAGGAGGACAAGCCTGGTACGCTCATTCGCTTTTACGAGATCGGCCGCCTTTCCGTTCAGGAAGTTTTATTCGGTTTTCAAGGTGCAAGGGTACTTTTTTGTCGTTTACTACCAGGACGTATCTGCGTCCAAAAACCATTCTGCAAGGTAATCAGGCTTATCTCTTACTTTTCATCCAATGCCAAATTACAGAAAGGAGTTTGATTGAAAGCCGAGCGAAGAGCGGATAATGCCTTTTGAGCCGCGATCAGAGCGAAAACAACCGGAGATCTTTTGTTTCATCTTCTTCATGCGAATGTCAGGCAAGGCAATCAGCGATCCATAGGCGCTGGGGCAGTATGCGGGCTATTTGCGGTGTCACGGAATCAAAGCGGGGCAGGTGTATGACGCGGCGGGAAGCGTGAGGATCCTGGAAGAGTCGGGTGCGCCGATTTGGTTCGGATTTTTGCCGCCAAATGCGCCGTTTACAGGGACTTGCCCCGCCTAAATATGGTGGCGTAAAAGATGTGGGTAATCACCAGGTGAATTCGCCGACAGTATTCTGCAATGTGACAATTCCTTCCACGGGAATTCGACTGTCAGTCGTTCCTGCCTGACCTGAGCTTGGCGCGAACCAAATTGGCCGGCGCGGCCACTTTTGGGATTTGCAACCTCCATTGGGAGTCTATGGCCCCAACCCGCATCTACCGAAACGCATCTGCGGTTGCGTTTCAACCATCGTGAAACACAAGTGTACGTCAGAAATAACGCTGATAGATGACGATTAACGCGGCAGTTTCCCTTCCCCTGCGCTTTTCCACTCGTGAATAATCTCCATGTGAGTTGATACATTTTCCAGGTAGGAATCTTGCAAATCTTCACCGTTGATCCTTGAGGCACGTTTCAGCAACAAGTCATGGGCTGTCTTCAGAATTTCAAGAGCGCGTGGATCCCCAATGGAGCACAATACTTTGTAACAGGTCAAATAAATCAAGAGAGGCTCATCTGTGCCATCCAAAGTCTTCGTTGCCAGATGGTCGAGAATTACTTCGACCTGAGCTTGTGATTGGGATCGGTCACCTTGAGCGAGAGAGACCCGCGCCAGACCCGCCATTGATTCAATAGCCAGGTTTTTCTGTCCCAACTCGCGTCTCAGCGTCAGGGCCTGTTCATAATAACTGGCGGCCTCCGCCTGCCGGCCCAGCCTCTCCATTGTATGGCCCATATTTTCTAGGGCATAGCCCAGGCCATAGCGTTCGCCGATTTCCTGCTCGATAACCAGCGCTTGTTGTCCCAGGTCATAAGCCACCGCAATGTTTCCCAGGAAATTGTAAACCTTGCAAAGATTGGTCAGCGTGTTGCCTGCCCCCTGCCGGTTACCAATTTCACGAAAGAGTTTTAGCGCCAGCTCGAAATATTGGCGGGCTTTTTCATAATCACCCAGGTACGTAAAGACAAGGCCAAGATTGCCAAACGCATAGCCTTCTCCCTGCCGGTCCCCAAACTCACGACAAAGATTCAACGCTTGCTCGAAATATTTATTAGCCCTGACATATTCACCCTGATCACGATGAAGTACTCCCAGGTTGTTGAGGGCAAGGCTTTCTCCCTGGCGGTTGTTGATCTCGCGGCTAATGAGTAGAACCTGTTCGAACGTGGTTCCGGCTTCAGCATAGTTGTCCAGATGGAGGGAGAGCAAGCCAAGATTGCTGAGCGAAGCGCTTTCTCCGCGCCGGTCACCGATCTGACGATTGATATTCAACGCCTGCCCCAGATACTTCCCAGCCGTGACATAACTACTACCTCAACTTGATTAAGTTGTAGGGTCAAGATAAGATGGACGGATGTCAAACGGAAAACATAAAGTCCATCTTACAGAAACAGAACGCAGGAAACTGATCGCGATTGTTTCCAAAGGTCGAAATAAAGCAGTGGTCATTCAACGAGCACATATCTTGCTGAAAGTTGATGAAGGCAAGACCGATGCAGAGACCAGTGAACTGCTATATGTAAGTGAGCAAACGATACGACGTGTCCGCTTACGATTTACAGAAGAAGGCTTGCAAGCGGCCTTGGAAGATAAACCACATGCGGCCACAGGGACAGAACTGGAAGAAGAGCAGGAAGCCCGTTTGATTGCTTTGGCTTGCAGCGAACCACCGGCTGGGCGAGCACGTTGGACGCTGGAACTGTTGGTGCAGGAAATGCTGAAAGATGGTATTGTGACTCGCGTCTCACCTGAAACTGTGCGGCTGCTGCTAAAAAAAACAAACTCAAGCCTTGGCAAGTAAAGAGTTGGTGCATTCCAGAAGTCACTCCAGAATTCATCAAACGCATGGAACACATTCTGGAGCTATATCAAAAATCATACGATCCCAAGCGTCCGATGGTCTGTTTTGATGAAAAAAGCTTTCAGTTACTGGCGCACATTACCAACCGATTAGGTCTCAAGCCTGGACATGCCCTTCGACAGGATTATGAATACGAAAGGCGTGGCACACGAAATTTGTTTATGTTTGTTGAGCCCAAGGCAGGCTCTCGGCATGTGCTGGTGACCAATCGTCGGACTAAGCAGGATTTTGCTTTTGCGATGCGCTATTTGGTGGATGTGATTTATCCAGATGCCGAATGCATAGATGTGGTCATGGATAATCTGAATACTCATCGTTACCATTCTTTAGTAGAGTTCTTTGGCAAGCAGGAAGCAGATCGGATCATGGCTCGTCTGGAATTTCATTACACACCTGAACATGCTTCGTGGTTAAACATGGCTGAAATTGAACTCAGCATATTATCCAAGCAATGTTTATCTCGACGTATTCCCAGCGAATGGGTTTTGACAACAGAGATTATTAACTGGGAAGAGTCACGCAATGAAAAGAAAGCGAAAATCCGCTGGAATTTCACCGTTGATGAAGCTCGAAAAGTTTTTAAAGAGCACTACCCTACATCTTTAACTTGTTGAGGTACTATCCATCTGCTGTATCCTTCCGCGCCGTTCAACAAACTTGGTTCTCATGCTTCACCTTGTGTCACGATTCTACCTGCCGCACAGAGAGTTATACAGGAATTTGGATATTAAATGCGCAGGGGCGACTCGTTTTGCAAAACGAGTCGCCCCTGCTGATTGCTGAAAACTGATTACTGCTTACTCATAAGCCAGCGTATCTCTTACCGTCAACCTCGACGCTCCACGTGCAGGCCACGCGCTGGCAATCGTAGCCAGCACCAGGGTGAAGATCAACCAGGCGATGATTCCGCTCAGGCCGTAGACCGCGGGCATGGGGGAGGTCATGATCGCCATGCCAACCCCGAAACACAGAACGTTCGTAATTGGGATGGAAAGCGGGATGCTGATCGCCCAACTTAACAGGCCGACTACCATGCCCTCCACGATGACGATAGCCTGGATGTCGCCGTTGGAAGCGCCGATGGCGCGCATCACGCCGATCTCGCGCGTGCGTTCCAGCACGTTGATGCTCATGGTGCCCATCAGTCCCAATCCGCCCACGATGGCGATCATGGTTGCCATCACCAGCATGAAGTAGACCAGGACGTCGGTCTGCGCTTTCTGGTCGCGGGTAAAGTCCGCTCCCAGTTGTGTGGATGCGAGTTGAATGCCATTTGCTTTGTACAACGCCTCGATCTGACTGCTGATTGCTTTTTGGGAGGCGGCGTCATGTCGTTGGGTCAGGATGCGCAGCGAGTAGACCTGATCAGGGCGGCCGATCAGGCGGCTGAGGTATTCGTAGTTGACGTAGAGCAGCGGCGGACTGACGTTGCCTGTGATGCTGTAAATGCCGACGACGAGCCACTCAGTGTCTTTGTTGTCAATCTTGATCGTCAGCCAATCGCCAACCTTCAAGTTCGGGTACATCCTCAACAGGTGATTGCCGATCACGATGGCATTTTCGTCGCCCGTCGTCAGCCAGCGGCCTGCCGTGATGACCGGGTCAATCAAGGTGGAGGTCGAAGGAGGCGCAACGAACATGATCTGCGAACCCGTGGCATCCTTGTTCGGCAGGTAGGTGCCGGGATATTCCGTCCAGCCTTCCACGCTGGAAACGCCCGGCACGCTCTGGGCGATGGCTGCCACTTCATCAAAGCGATAGTAGCGCCCGAAGGACATGTTGATGTCTGCCAGGAAGTAGCCTTGGATATCCTGAATGGTCTTATCGAACGAGGCCCATAGGTTGTAGACGCCGATAAAAATGGCGCCTCCCAGCACCAGGGTAAACAGGGTCAAGGCCAGGCGGAGCCTGCGGCGGAATGCGTTTCGTAGGGAAAGCCGGATCGGGCGCGGGATCCACAATGCGCCCCTGCTCACGCTCTTGTCCTTCGGTGTGGCATTGCCGCCGATGCCGTAGTCACTGACCGCTTCCCGCACCGTGATGCGCACGCTGTTGTACATCGGCCACAAAGCCGCCAGCGCTGGCACCAACAATGCCACGATGGCTTGTTGGATGATCGTCTGAGGGTAGGACTGGTAGGGCAGCGGGTAGAAGTTCAGGTAAGAAGCCATGCCGCCGCCTAAATTCTCTGCAGCCATATTTGCCAGCGGAATCGCGATCAGCAGCGCCGCCAGCCCGAAGCCAAGCACCAGGACAAGGTACATGACGAAGACCTGCCCCGTCCCGCCGCCGACGGCTTTCATGATGCCGATCTGTCGGGTTTGCTGGGTCATCAAGGCGGTGATGGTGTTGACGATCAGGAAGGCGCTCAAAAGCACGGTCAGGTAGCCGAGGATGCCCAGCACAAAGAAGACGCCCTGCGAAATGCTCCAGGCAAAGTGATGACCGGGCTGGTAGACATTCACGTAATAAACCTGCGCGCCGGCGCGTTTCACACGGTCGGCCACGGCCTGCGCTACTGCCGTCACATGTTCCTGGTCGGTCTGCTTTTCAGCCACGCTGACGGCCAGGGTGTTGTAGGTTTGTGAGCCGCCGAGCCATTCCAGGGTTTTGGGCGTGACAAAGGCGTTCATCGTCTGCGTAAAGTTGAACGGGAAGCCTGTCACTGCGTGGACGTAGCCCGCCAAAACCAGGTCGCGATGTTTGCCGTCCGACAGTTCAACCGTGATGATGTCACCCGGTTTATACCCGGCTGGCATGGCAGAGGCATCCACCAGCACCTGCTTATCGCCCAACGGCGGGATGCTCGTCTTACCCACCGCAGGCTTGAGCTGGTTAAGTGTCAGCTTGGTGGGGTCTTTGACCGAAGTGAACTGAATGAACATTTCCTTGCCATCGGTGCGCACCAGTTTTGCGCTGACTGTGGACAGGCCTTCCACCGCATCTACGCCGGGGACTGAGCGGGCGATCTTCACCGTGTCATCGGTCAACGGAGAAGTGTAGACCTCGGCCTCCGAGGGGCTGGCCGAAAGGAAATCGCCGTCCATGCTCTGGTTCATGTACAGAGCCATATTGCTGTTGAACCCGACCGCGAGCGTACCGATCATGATGGTCATGATGGTCAGCAGGGTGCGTGACTTGTTGCCCCAAAAGTCCGCCCAGATTTTCTTCCAGCGGCTGCTCATGACGCACCTCGCTTTTGGATGTTCTCCGCCTCGTGCCGGTCTGCGGATGCGTGCAACGCGTCGCGCGTGACTTCGGACTGGTTCAGCAATTCGTTGAGCTGGTCATACCCGATGGAGAGTACCTCCACCGCTCCCGCTTCCGAGGCGCGGATGGAGGCGCGGTGCTTCTTCTCGTGGAAAAACTCCATTTCGCCGAAATATTTTCCGGGTCCGAGCTGAACCGCGATCACATCCGACTGGTTGGGGCGCGGCAGGACCACTTCCACCGTGCCTTTGGATACGATGTAGAACGAGTCGGCATTTGTGCCTTCCTGGAGGATCATCGCACCCGCTTCGTAGGCCCTGGCCTGGGCGGTATGTGTGGCCTGGAGCAGTTGCTCGCGGGATAACGTGGGCATGGCCTTTGCCACGTACTCATTGACAATTTCACCATCCGCGATGAGGGCAGTGCGCTGGGTTTGTTTGGACAGGCCGCTGTCGTGGGTTACGATAATGATGGTCTTGCCCTTCTTCACCAGGCCGTTGAAAAGTGCGAAGACGGCCTCGGCTGTTTTGGAGTCCAGGTTACCGGTCGGTTCGTCGGCAATCACAATGGGAGGATCATTGGCAAGCGCGCGCGCAATGGCCACGCGCTGCTGCTGTCCACCGGAGAGGGCGGTGGGAAGTTTGTAGGCATGGTCGGCCAGTTCCACCAGTTCGAGCAGCTCGAGGGCGCGCTTCTCGCGCTCGCGCATCGGATAGGTGCGGCAGAAGTCCATCGGCAGCATGATGTTTTCGATAACCGAGATGGTCGGCAGGAGTTGGAAGAATTGGAAAACGATCCCAAGGTTCTTGCCGCGCCAGCGCGCCATGCGGTTCTCGTTCAATCCATGGACCGCTGTCCCGTTGACGAACACTTCGCCGGTCGAGGGGCGGTCTATGCCTGTGATCATGTTCAACAGGGTGCT
>JAKANW010000577.1 GCA_021823555.1 Chloroflexota bacterium | reverse complement strand
GGAAGGGCGGCAGTTTGAAGGATTTTCCCGCGGTTAATCGGATATGCGTGCGCCGCAGGTGCTTGAGATTCGAAAGGAAGATTCGATCCTCGGAGCCGACGATTGCCACAGGGACGATTTCCCATTGCAGCTTCGAAGCGAGGTAGGCCACGCCCGGTTTGCCCTGGGCCATCTTTTCGTCACGTGCGCGTGTACCCTCCGGCGCGATGACCAGCGTCTGGCCGGCTTCCATGCGGCGCATGATCTCGCGCATGGCTTTCAGATCGGCGTTGAAACGGTCGATGAAGATGAAGTTGAAATAGCTTCCCAGCCATTTCAAAATGGGAATCTTTTCCCACTTTTCGGCGACTACGATGAACAAATCCCATTTGTCCAGCGCGTAGAGTGCCATCGGCACGTCCAAAAATCCAAGGTGATTGGTGGCGATTACAAATCCGCCCCCAGCCGGCAGGTTTTCATATCCGGTTGGTTCCACGCGGGCAACAAGCTTGATGAGCATGCGGACGATGAAGCGAAGCAGGTTACGCATGGCGCCGATTTTACATCAAAAACAGAGCCCGCTTTGTTGCAAAGCGGGCTTGTGATTTCTCGATTTATCGCCACAAGTAATCGTCGCGTCCCCGGCGGGATTGGGCGACGCCTTCTGAACCGTACCTCTCGAAAATCCGGTTGAAGATTTCAAAGTCGCTGGGCATCATATTCGTGATCTGGAAGCCAACATTGAATGAGGTCGGATCGATAGCGTCGGCCCGGCACCATTTGCTGCGAGCAGAAAAGACCATGAAATCTTTGGGAGCCACGTCATTGGAGAGCTCAATGCGCAGACGGAAATCCTTGTTGGGCGGGATGGCCTGTGCACAATCGAGTTTGAAGCCGCCGGTGCTGATGTCGACCAAATGTCCCACCAATTGCCCGGAGGCTTCGTCCATGATGCGCATGTAATAAGAAAAATTTCTTCTGGACAACTTTCTTCTCTCGGTTGGCATGAGAAATCCTTTCTCCAGATGCGGCCTTGAATGCAGTATAAAGCAAGAATGGAGGAGAGACAATAGATTTTACATAATTAATTTTGTAATTTCAAAATGTGTGTGAGGATGGTGGCGCCTGAACCGCCTATATTTTGGGCCATGCCGATTTGAGCATCCACCACTTGGGTCTCACCGCATTCGCCTCTTAATTGCTGGACAACCTCCACGATCTGATACATCCCCGTTGCGCCGACCGGATGCCCGCGCGCTTTCAATCCGCCCCGTGTGCAGACGGGCACGCGGCCGTCAGGCTTGATCTGGCCATCCAAGCCGAGCCGCACGCCCTGACCGCGTTCGGCAAACCCGCATGCCTCCAGTGAAAGCGCCGACATGATCGAAAAAGCATCGTGCAATTCGAACACATCAATATCTGCCGGGGAGACGTTTGCCTGGCTGTAGGCTTGTTTGGCAGAGGCGTACGCCGCGGCGAGGAACAGCGGATCGCGCCGCGAGTGTACCGCGATGGTATCCGTGGCGGAGGCCGAGCCTGCTACGAGCACGCGGCGGCCGGTCACTTTTTGGGCGGGGACGAGAATGACCGCCGCCGCACCGTCGCCGATGGGCGAAGCATCCAGCAGGTTAATTGGTGTGGCGACCATGCTCGCTTTTTCGAATTGCTCCGCGGTGATGGCTTGGTGCAGCCGCGCGTTGGGATTGTGCATGGCGTTGGCGTGCGCGTTGATCGAGAACGGCGCAAAGTCGGCGTGCTTCCAACCGAATTCGTGCATGTACCGGCGCATGACCAGCGCGTTGATGCCCACGAACGAGATGCCCTGGTCCACTTCGTAATCCGCGTCGGCGGCAGTGGCGAGCGCGGCCGTAACGTCGTGACCAGCTTTGTCGGTCATCTTCTCCACGCCGACCACAAGGGCCGAATCGACCTCACCGGAGGCAACCGCCATTAGTCCCTGGCGGAAGGCAGCCGCACCCGACCCGCAGGCGGCCTCAATCTTGGCGGATTCGCTGCCCCACATGCCGAGCCAGTCGGCAACGAGGGTACCAAGCTGGTTTTGTCCATCGATGATCGGCGCGAGCATGTTGCCAACGAAGAGCGCCTCGGCTTGCTCGATTCCGGAGTCAGCCAGCGCGGCAAAAGCCGCCTCGCCCGCCAATTCTTTCAATGATTTATCCCAGTGCTCGTCAACTTTGGTTTGTCCAATGCCAAGAATAGCGATAGGTCTCATGTAAATGTTTATCCCATGTGAATGTGCGTTGGCGGCGGGTCATCCAATGACGGGCAGGTCAACGCGTTGAAGTCTGATTTCACCTCACGTATGTTGCGGGGCGGATCAACCAAAATGTATTTTACCCGATGGATTCCTCTCAAAGGCTCTCTTGTTTGAGCGGGCAGGCTGGAACATTGGGCATTGCATAGACGTCAAGGAGTTGTTATCCTATGTACAAAGGAGAATGACATGCGAACATACATCCTCGTTTTTCTGACGGTGATCCTGCTGGCTGCCTGCGGCCCGGTGACGCAGATTCCGCTGCAACAGCCGCTCCCGACCGCGTCGCGGGATTTGACTTCCATGAATTGGACTTCCATCAAATTGACTCAGTCTGGCGGCATCATGGGGATATCGCGCTCGATTGAGGTGCTTCAGGATGGCAAATGGACCATCAACGATGAACGTACCAACCGAACCATGAACGGACAATTACCCGCCACCGATCTTTCCGAGTTGGTCGGCGTGGTTTCCATGCTTTCGGACATGCCCAGTCGAACTCAATCGGCTTGCGCGGATTGTTTCATTTATACGATTGAGATTTCCACAACCAGCGGAACGATCACCGCACAGACGAATGACGTCGACCTGCCCAATTCCAGTTTAAGTCCATTGGTGGCATTTTTGCGCGGCTGGATTGACCGGACGTTGAAGTAAGTGGAAAAAGGTCGAGGCAGGCATCTCGACCTTTCGCCTGTGTTTTCTGTTTACATCATTCCCATGACCACCGCCAGCAAAACGCCTCCCGCGATCACACTGCCTAATTGACCGGCCGTGTTCGAGCCCATAGCGTGCATGAGAATATAATTATCGGGGTCTTCCTCCAGCGCCATTTTCGCAGATAGACGCCCCGCCATCGGGAACGCAGAGATTCCGCACGCCCCGACCAGCGGGTTGACTTTTCCGCCAGAAACAAAGGACATCAGTTTTCCGAACAGCAAACCGGCGACCGTATCCACGATGAAGGCCAGCAGTCCAAGCGCCAGCACCATCAACGTTTGCCATTGGATGCCGGTGGCGGGATCGTACAGGAATTTTTCGGCAGTCATGGTTGCACCAATGGCAAGGCCCAGAAACAGCGTGGCGATGTTGATGATCTCGTTTTGTGCGGCTTTGCTCAACCGGTCCACCACGCCCGCT
>JAKANW010000576.1 GCA_021823555.1 Chloroflexota bacterium | reverse complement strand
CACGCTGATCTATACCGCCACAACCACAAACGATTTCGTATACAGGGATGTGTTTGATCGCGCCCAGCAGGAATTGGGTCTCAAGATCCTTTATTCGGTCACCGACGATCGCGACCTGCCTCCGGCATGGACGGGCAAAGTCGGGCGTGTCAGCCCGGATATGATCCGCTCGGCTGTGCCCGATTATCGAAACTGCCTATTCTATATTTCAGGGTCGAGGGGCATGGTGGATTCCCTGAAGGATACTTTGCACAGGCTTGGAGTGGCGAGCCAGCAAATCAGGACCGACTATTTTGCCGGGCTTGCCTGACGAATCAAATCTCCGCGCTCGAATGCAATTCTGGATAATAGACCTCTCGTAATCCCTGATCCCGCAGCTTGCCCATTAACGTGGCGGCAGGCTTTTGCTCGCCATGCACAAGGAATACCTTCTTGACCCTGCCCTTGACCGCGGCCGCATACTTGATCAGCAAATTTTGCCCGGCGTGTCCCGAAAGCCCGCCAATCGTCTCGACGCGCGCCTTGACATCATACGGCTCGCCAAAAATGCGGACTCGTTTCTCCCGGTCTGCCAGGCGGCGGCCCAATGTATCGGGTGCTGTCCAGCCGACGATCAAAATTGTATTTTTGGGGTTGCCTATATTGTTCCGTAAATGGTGCAAGATCCGCCCGGCCTCTGCCATGCCGGAAGCGGAGATGATGATCATCGGTTCCTTGCGGTCATTCAGCGCCTTGGATTCTTCCACCGAATGGATGTATGTTAATTGCTTGAAATCCAGGGCAGGATGTTTTTCTTTCTGAATGAATTCACGCGTTTCCTTGTCGAAACACTCTGGGTGGGCGCGGAAGATATCCGAAGCGTGCACTGCCAGAGGGCTGTCCACATAAACGGGCAGGGGTTTGATACCATCGCTCATCATCTCGTTCAAATAGAAGACCAGTTCCTGCGTGCGGCCAACGGCGAAGGCCGGGATGATGATCTTCCCGCCGCGCTCGATGGTCTCGGAGACAACCTGGTGGAACTCCTCAAAAGCCAGGCTTGGATCCTCATGTAATTTGTCGCCGTAGGTTGACTCCATCAGCAGATAGTCAGCCTCCTCCGGCATGACCGGGTCGCGCAGCAGCGGCAAATTCAACCGGCCAATGTCCCCTGAAAACCAGAAGCGAAACTTGCGGCCCTTCTCTTCGATATCCAGGGAGATCGCAGCAGAGCCGAGGATGTGGCCTGCCTCCCAAAAGCGGGCCACCACACCGGGGGCCGGCTCGAACGGCTGGTCGTAATCCATCGGCTGGAAATGTTCACTCACATGCTCTGCATCGGCCAGCGTATACAGCGGCTCGACCTGCTTCCCGCCATGCCGGGACTCTTTTTTATTGACGAAGGCCGCATCCGCCTCCTGAATGTGACCCGAGTCGCGCAACATCACATCTGCCAGGTCCGCCGTGGCGCGCGTGGCATAAATGGGTCCCTCATAACCGTGCTTGATCAAATGTGGCAGGTTACCGCTGTGGTCAATGTGCGCATGGGAAAGGATGACCGCATCCACCTTGCGCGGATCGAACGGGAAGTTGCGGTTGCGGATATAAGTATCTTCGCGATGGCCCTGGTATAACCCGCATTCGAGCAGAAGTCTCGTACCATTGACCTCCAGTAAATGCTGGCTGCCAGTCACTGTTTGTGCTGCGCCGTGAAAATGGATCCGCATGTCAGCCTCCTAAGATTTTTAAAATCTGTGCCCCATATTCCCGATAGCGCCAGGGTGAATGAATCATCAACATTTGCAGGTCGTTCGGATTGCGCGGCGCATGTTCCGCCAGGAGCTGCATGTACGTTCTGGGCAGGACGACATCCGACTCGACCCCCAACTCCGCGGCGGCTTTCTTGCGCCAGTTTTTAAGTTTATCCAGACGTTTCATAAGCGCGTCATTCGGACGTTGGGTCTGTTTCCGTTTCACGGGCGGAGCCTCACTCCCGCGCCGCACCGCCGCCAAAATGGTCTCGCCCCAGTTGTGCACCTGTCTCGAACTGAGACCGGCTTCAGCCAGTTCCTCGAACGTTTTCGGTTCGGCGCATGCCACGGCGATGAGCTTGTTATCCTCGACCACCTTGAATGGCGGCCGGTCCAAACGTTCTGCGATTTTTTCGCGGCAGTTCAACAACGCGTCCAGGATGGTCAGCTCGCGGATGGACAGGTCGCGGCGTCCGCTGAACCGCTCCCAGGCTTCCCCGTTGGATTTTGGCTTTGACTCATCCACCGCGCACGCCCGTTGAAAATCCTCCTGCGCCAGTGGCCAGCGTTCCTTTTCACGCAGTTCAGTCTCCAGCAGGTCGCGCAGTTCGAGCAGATAATGTGTATCCAAACGCGCATAGTGGACCTGCTCCGGCGTCAAGGGACGCGCCCCCCAGTCTGCCTTTTGATAATGTTTGTTTACCGGCACGCCGAATTTCTCACCTAGCAGTTTATCCAGACCAACGGCCTTGTATCCCAGGATGCGCGCCGCTTGCATGGTGTCGAACAGATTGGCGAACTTGAAATCGAAATCGCGCCGCAGGCAGATCAGGTCATATTCGGCGGCGTGGAAAACTTTCTCGATGTCCGGATTGGCAAACAAAGCCCCCAGCGGACTCAAGTCATCGAGAGCGAGCGGGTCCACCAGGTAATCCACCTTGGGCGTGGAAAATTGGATCAGGCATACGCGTTCGCGGTAGGCGTGCAAACTGTTGGATTCAGTATCAACGGCCAGGCGAGGCTGGGCCGATAAATGAGTGGCCATGTGTGCCAGGGACTGCGACGAGTTCACCCACACTGGCGGGGTGAGATATTGAGTGGACATGCGTTGATTATAAGATACGGGATGGGGGAGATGCAATATGAGGTCTATGACCCATTTCTCACAATCTTCTCCATCACCATGGCATCTTCTCCTCCGTTGTAGTATTTTTTCCAGATATCAATTGTGTGGTAATCCTCCTGTTTGTAAAGCTCGATCGCAGCCTGGTTGGAGACGCGCACGGTTAAACGGAGGCGCGGCGGCCTGAGCTGTTCCTCGCAGGCCTGCAGCAGGGCGCGCCCGATGCCGCGTCGCTGGTAGCGTGGATCCACTCCAATGGTGGCGATCCAGGCCAGGCCCTCGGATGGACGCGGGTCGCCGGCGACAAATCCGATCATCTGTCCATCTTCCACCGCCTTGAGCCGTACCACTTCGGGAAATGTGAGTACGGCAATCAGATCGAATAAAGACCAGGCATCCTGGGCGAAGCAGGCATGTTCGAGTGCGCGCAGGGCGCCCAAGTCTCGTAGGGAGGCAGGTAAGATATTCATAAAAATAAAGTCTCCCACAAGTCGTGGGAGACCTTATTGTATTACGTTTTACGGATTACTTCTTGCCGTCTTT
>JAKANW010000575.1 GCA_021823555.1 Chloroflexota bacterium | reverse complement strand
AATCTTGGCATTGGTGTAGAGAAAGTCCGCGAGTTGCTGTGTGTTGATGGCGGTGAATCCCATATCGTGCAGGTCGCCCATCAGTTTTTTGAAATCTTTGGAACTGATGTTTTTGGGATCGGTCACGGTGGTGGTGGCTTTCTCGATTCCGTGGAACATGATGACGAGGACGATCGTGCCGGGTGTGGAATTGTTCGGGTCCCATTTGGCGCGCAGGTACTGGCAGGTGTCTGTGATGTAGGTGTGGGGCGTGACGAACGAGTCTAATATGCTGGACTGGAACGCGGGAGGAAGCGCGGGAGGAGTCCGCACGGCGGTGGGAGCGGGAGTGGGCGTCTCGGTCGGCGCGGACGATTGGGCTGTTCCCGTCATCGCGGCGTTGACCGTGGCGAAGGCCTGGGTCATGGCCGCGTTCGCGTCCACGGTGGGTGCGGGAGTCGTGGCAGGCGAGCAGGAAGCCAATAAAACGGCGAACAGGCTGAACGTTAAAAAGATGCGGTTCATTTGTCGAATCATGGGCTGGATTGTACCTGAAATGGCAGGGGCGGAGTTGCCCCGCCCCTGCCATGTGTCATTCGTTCGATTCGCCTTTGATGTAGGCTTCGGTTTTTTCGCGGCAGACATCGTCGCGGAATTGTTTGGGCGGTGTCTTGAAGAAGTAGGAGGAGGGGCCAACGATGGGGCCGCTCAGGCCGCGGTCGAGGGCGATTTTGGCGCAACGGACGGCGTCGATCATCACGCCCGCCGAGTTGGGACTGTCCCACACTTCGAGTTTGGCCTCGATGTTGAGCGGCACGTCGCCGAAGGTGGTGCCTTCCATGCGGACGTAGCACCATTTGCGGTCGGTCAACCACGGCACATGGTCCGACGGGCCAACGTGGACGTTACCGGGATCGAGTTTGTAGGGCAACATGGATGTCACTGCGTTGGTCTTGGAGATTTTTTTGCTTTCGAGGCGTTCGCGTTCGAGCATGTTGAGGAAGTCGGTGTTGCCGCCGAAGTTGAGCTGGTAGGTGCGGTCGACGCGCACGCCGCGGTCCACAAACAGGGTGGTGAGGACGCGATGCAGAATGGTCGCGCCCAGTTGGGATTTGACATCATCGCCGAGGATGGGCAGTTTAGCGTCGCGGAAGCGTTTGGCCCAGTATTCGGAGGAGGCGATGAAGACGGGAATGCCGTTGACAAAGGCGCATCCCGCTTCGATGGCCTGCTCCACGTACCATTTGGTGGCCATCTCGGAGCCGACGGGCAGGAAGTTGATAACCACGTCGGTCTTGGTGTCTTTGAGCAGTTTAACGATGTCGGCGGTGGGGCCGGGGGCCTTGGTGATGACCTGCGAGAGGTACTTGCCCAGGCCGTCGTGGGTCATGCCGCGCACCACGGGGACGTTGAGTTTGGGCACATCGCTGAATTTGTAGGTGTTGTTGGGTTCGGCGAAGATGGCTTCCGAGAGGTCCTTGCCCACCTTGGTGACGTTGATGTCGATGCCGAGGGTGAATTCCACATCGTGGATGTGGTAACCGCCCAGGCGCGGGTGCATGATACCGGGAATGGTCTCGTTGTCCTTGGCGTTCTTGTAATATTCCACTCCCTGCACAAGAGAGGAGGCGCAATTACCAACACCAATAACAGCAACGCGGACTTTTTTACTGGGCATACAGAGTCTCCTTGAATGGTATGAGTTTCTGGTCTCGAACTGATTACATCTTACCAGCCCTACAGTATAATCTGTACTGGTAAAAAACATGAAACCCGAACGCATGAACCGCCTGCTGGAGATTGCCCGCGACCTGAGCGCCTCTTTAGACATCGAGACGTTCCTGCAAGCCATTTTGACCGCGGCCTGCGAATTGACCTCCAGCGAGGCGGCCTCCATATTGCGCTACGACGCCTCGAGCGACGCACTGTTGTTCACGGCCGCGCCGCTTTCCCAGCAGGAATTTCTGCGAGAGGTAAGCGTCCCGCTCGAGGGAAGCGCGGCGGGTGGGGCTTTCCGTCACGCGGAAGCGCTGGTGGTGCAGAATAGGGAAGACGACCCGCGTCATTTCAAAGAGGTCGATCTCCTCGTCCGTTCGCACACCCGCTCGCTGGCGGTGGCGCCGCTCCTGTTGCGCGGCGGAAGCATCGGCGTGATCGAAGCGCTCAATAAGGCGGACGGTACCCATTATACCGAAGAAGACATTGCAATTTTGCAGACGCTGTCCTCGCTGACGGCCTGCGCCATCCACGGGAACGATCTGCAAGGGCAGGTGGATCACGCCCAAAACGAGGCGGCACACCTCGACCGCCTCAAATCAGACTTCATCGCCATCACCTCGCACGAACTGCGAACTCCCCTGGGGCTGATTCTCGGTCACGCCACATTCCTGCGCGAACTCGTCGGAGCAGAGTACTACGAACAGTTGGACCTCATCATCCGCAACGCGACGCGCTTGAAAGAGATCGTGGAAAACCTCGCCAGCGTGGATAATTACCAGAGCGGCGCGGCGCGCGTGCGGCAGAATCAGGTCTCGATGACGCGTCTCGTGCAGGATGTGGTGGAATCCTTCCATGAGGAGGCGCGGCGCAAGGGGGTGACGCTCCGCTCCGAGTTTCCCGCAGACAACCTCACGGTCGAGGGAGAGACGGGAAAGATCGAGGTGGCGCTCAGTCATCTTGTGCGGAATGCCATCCAGTTCACGGATGCGGGCGGACAGGTGCTCGTCAACGCAGAAGCAGTGCCCGGCTACGTGCGGGTATCAGTGGCCGATACCGGGGTGGGCATCCCTGAAAAGGACCTGGGGCGCATCTTCGAACGGTTTTACCAGGTGGAGTCGCACCTCACCCGCCGTCACGGTGGAATGGGGCTGGGGCTTTCGGTGGCGCGCGCCATGATCGAGATGCACGGCGGGCGCATTTGGGCCGAGAGCGTGGAGGGCCGCGGAAGCCGCTTCACGTTCCTTCTGCCGGTGAACGCCTCGCAGGCCAGCGCGGCAGAGAAGGTCTTTATCTAAAGAACGCCGAGTCTTTAAATTCTTTCTTCGCACCCTTTGCGTGTTTTGCAGCAAAAGATTTTCATGGAACCTTCCTTCATCCTTGTCGGCCAACTCACGCGCGATTACCTGCTCCCGCCCAGCGGACGACCCCTGCTCGATTCGCCCGGCGGGAATTTGTTATACACCGCGGGCGGGCTGGGGGTGTGGAACACATCCATCGGGCTGGTGGCACGCGTGGGCGAGGCCTATCCCCGCCAATGGCTGAAGGATTGGGAACGCCGCGGCTTTGACCTGCGCGGCGTCCGCATCCAGATGGGCGCGCTCGAACAGCGTTCCTTCCTGGCCTGGTCTGAAGACTTCGAGCCAACCCGCGCCGACCCGGTGGCGCATTTAGCGCGGCGCGGCATCCCCTTTCCCAAAGC
>JAKANW010000574.1 GCA_021823555.1 Chloroflexota bacterium | reverse complement strand
GATCAATGCCACCAGCGCGACAATGAACAGGACGCTGATTAACCACGCCGCCTCGATCTTCAAGACGGCGGTAACAAAAAGCGTGATCACTAAAACGGCGGCCAGCAGGACGCTCAAGGCGGCATAGATGATGGCGCGCCGCAATAAACGGGCGCGGCCTGAAATGATACGCAACTGTTCCAATACGCGTGTGTGGTTGCGTTCGGGGATTTCAGGCAGCTCCCGTACCAGGCTGCGGCCGCGGTCGATCACACGACCCAGGCGGTTGGTCATGCTGAGGATCAGCAGGCCAATGCCTGATATGAGCACGACCGGGCCGATGGCGACTTGCAAGGTGGGGATGAGTTGTGTAGTGGTCAGCATGGCGGTCTTAACTTACGATCTCTTTCACACGACCTACCTCTCCGCTTTGCAGACGCACTTTGATGCCGTGCGGGTGAGTCGGTGACTTGGTCAGGATCTCTTTAACTATGCCTTTGGTCAGCTTGCCGGTGGGTTGATCTTTTTTCAAGACGATAAGCACCGTCATTCCAGGTTGAATATTGGTTCGAATTTGTCCGTTCAAGGGGTTCCTGTCTGTGTCCAACACGTTTATTCTATAAACGTCTCCCATTTGCTCGAATCCTGGGGGACGACCTGGTCGCCCTGGCCGCTGCTCTTATCCCAGTAGCCGGACTGCCACATGTCTGCGCCATAGTCGTTGCACTCGGCCAGACGGAAATCTTCGGGCACGGTATCGGCCAGCGGACAGAATGGTTCCTCCAACCCGGTGCCGGGCACAGGAACGGGGATTGGCCCGGTACGCCGGTTGGGGAAGTTGGGCGTGGGCGAACAATCTGAATACCAGGAGCCGCGTATATCCGGCAGGCGGCACCAGGACTGGTCGGCCTTTTTGACCACCGTGTATGTCTTTGCATCCATCACCGCATTGCTGGCGTTTAACAACCGAACGGTGTCGCCGCTGTCGTGGAGCACGATATTGGTCTGCGAGCCATAGAAAACAACATGCTGGCCTTCAGCGAGAACGGTGAGGGGGATGGTATAAGGACTCGAATCTCCGCTGGACACATCCAGTTTCCAGCCGTTCAAGGTCATTTTGCCCGGGCCGAGGTTGGCAATTTCGATAAATTCATCGAAGGTGTTGATCTGGCCATCCTGGTTCCAATCGAAGCCGGCGCGCGGCAGGAATTCGTTGATCACCACAATCGGGATCGGGGTGGGGATTCGGGTGGGGATGCGGGTGGGAACTTTCGTCTTGGTAGCCGTGGCCTTAGGCGACGGTGTAGCCGTCACGGATGTGGCCCAGTTTGCCTGCTTTGGAGTGCCATACACCAGGTTGTTATAACGGTCATGGGCATATGGAGTGCCTTTAAACGTATACCAGGCGGTTGGGCTGTCAAGATCGGTGGAATGACGTTCCATGCTGTCATAGTACGGATAGCCATACCCGGCCGGCCACGCGCCGCCGTCCGAGTTGGCGGTATCCGTGACGATGCCGGTCGGGTCGATCAGTTGCAGGAAGAGGCCGGAATTGGAAATGGAGTCGGTGAAGGTCTCGTCAATGGTCTCGTCCTTGAAGGTGCCATCGTGCGCCAGCAGGAAGTACCCACCCCCGGCAATGGATCCGTGCAACGGGATGTAGACGCTGTTATCCGAAGCCTTTAGTATCCAATTCTCGAGGCTGATGGTAGCCGAACCGGGATTGTAGAGTTCGATCCATTCATCGCTGGGGGAGGCGATTGTCCCGGCCCAGGCCACCTCGTTGATCAAAATTCTCATGGTGGGTGTGGCGGTGGCAGTGGGAGAGGGAAGCGTGCCGGTGATGGTGGGAGTGCGGGTGGGAGTAAAGGTGGCTGTTGCTGTGGGAGAAGGGGTTAAGGTTGGCGTAGATGTTGGGTCGCCGCAAACATTCAACGGGCTACTTGAGTTGTGCGGGTCGCTGGGGATGCGCAGGATGAAGTCGGCGGCGTTGTTGTCGCTGTCGGTATAAGCACAGGGCGGGGTGGAGGAGTTTCTCTCGTAACTTTGATCGCTGTTTCCGCTTAGAGGAGCGAGGGGAGTGCCTTCATAGTAGGCTGAACCATCACTCATGCCAACCTTATCGACAGGGATGTTGAGATTGGCTGAACTGAATATAGCCAGCCCTCCATCATCTGCGATGCTGGTGCCATACTGTAGATCTGGCGTCACAGAACCAACATATGAAGTGTTTGCAATGAGATAGTGCTGGCCCGGCTGGAGACTGACACCGGATGGAATGACAGCTCTATCTGAAGGCGTACCATCGCTGCTTGAAGCCCGTAACGCCCAGTTGCTGATATCAACAGCTGTGCTATCTGCATTGTACAGTTCAACGAATTCGTCGCTGGCTCCTGCCGGCCCTCTGGTCCTAAATTGACTGATGATTATTTTCGGTTGAACGATTGGGCTGGGCGGAATTGGAGTATCTGTGCCCGCCAGACAATTGCCGGTAATGTTTATATTGTCAAGCCTCCATGCTCCAGAAGTTCCGGATGCACCGTAGGCATAAAGTCTAATGTTTACTTGTGAGGTGTTGTTTATCGCTGAAACAGGACTAAGATCAAAAGTAAGCAAATGCCAGGAAGAATCGGTGGTCAAAGTTGACGTAGTTACCGGATTGTATGTCGCGCCGTCATCTATTGAATAATCTATTTCGAGGTTTTGGGGACCGGTGCTCGTAACCCTCGATTTAAAGCTTACGCCTATAGAATCTCTCCCCGTGGTATCGACGGCAAAATCCAGATATGCTGTTGTATCTTTGGTAGGAGTCTTCCAATTTGTGAAGCTGATGGCCGGATTTTCAGCGGAGGTTTGGCTAGTTAAAAAAGTTGGCTGCGAATTTCCGGTTCCATATTGAAGCGTTCCTGCCCCGGATTCCGGGGCGACTGAGTTATTCACGAATGTCCAATAAGCAATCGTCGTTGTTGCGCAAGATGCCAGTGGTTTATTCCCCGGGGCTGCTCGCGCCGGAATCAAAGAAGCGCCTGCCAGCCCGGTCAGCAGACCGGCCAACAGGGACAGGGCCAGCAGGGCGCGAGCATAGTAGTTCCAGCGCGAGGTCATGGGGTCAACTCAAAGGGCGCGGCAGTCCATACAACGGGAACAATTACAGGCTCGGACCGAGGCGCAGCCTGTCCTATTATAAACCACCCAGAAGTTGAGAAAGGTCAAAGGCGGATGCAGGCGTCAGCGAGGTTCCACCACCAGTTTAACGGCTGTGCGGACCTTGTCTTCGATCTCCACGTCCACGAACTCGGGGACGCAAACCACGTTGATCCCGTCGTTCTTCAAATAACCGGTAGCCAGCACCAGCGCTTTGACGGCCTGGTTCACTGCACCGGCGCCGATCGCCTGCACTTCCGCCCGTTTGTGTTCGCGGATCACGCCC
>JAKANW010000573.1 GCA_021823555.1 Chloroflexota bacterium | reverse complement strand
GGATGCTGTGAATGAAGTACGATAAAATCATAACAAGACAATAACCATTTTTTCCTTGCTATGGTAAAAGCGCAAGACCACATTAGTGAGAGGATGTTATGAAAAATGTTCTGTTCCTTTGTACGGGCAATTCCTGCCGCTCGCAGATGGCAGAGGCCATCGTCAACGCCCGGCTAGGGGAGGAGTGGCAGGCGGTCAGCGCGGGGACGAAGCCCGCGGGCTTCGTCCACCCCAAGGCGTTGGCGGCGCTCGCAGAAATCGGGATCCAGCACGAGGGTCGGTCGAAGCGGGCGGACGAGTTTAGCGAGGCGGAGTTCGACCTCGTCGTCACGGTCTGCGATTCGGCGGCAGAAGAATGTCCCGTCTGGCTGGGGAAGGGCAAGCGCATCCATCACAGTTTTCCCGACCCCGCGTTGACCGATAACATGGATGATTTTCGAAAAGTGCGCGACGACATTGCGCGTGAAATTCCCCGACTTCTAAAGGAAGTTGGATAAATTTTGAGTGTGGAGGTTCTGATGTCTGAAACAAAAAGCCTGAGCAGGCAACTGTCCTTCCTTGACCGCTACCTGACGCTGTGGATTTTCCTGGCAATGGCAATAGGGGTTGGGGTCGGGTTCCTGTTCCCGCAGGGAGTGGAAAAATTCAACGCGGCGGTCTCGGTGGGGACAACCAATATCCCGATTGCGATTGGGTTGATCCTGATGATGTACCCGCCGTTCACCAAAGTGAAGTACGAGGAGCTGGGCGACGTGTTCCGCAACAAAAAAGTGCTGACGCTCTCGCTTATCCAGAACTGGATCATTGGTCCCATCCTGATGTTTGCGCTGGCAATCATCTTTTTGCGCGGCTATCCCGAATACGCGGCGGGGCTGATCATGATCGGTCTGGCGCGCTGTATCGCGATGGTCATCGTGTGGAACGAACTGGCGCACGGCGACACGGAATACGCGGCGGGATTGGTGGCGTTCAACAGTATCTTTCAAGTGCTGTTCTATAGCGTGTATGCCTATATTTTCCTGACCGTCCTGCCAACCTGGTTTGGCTTGACAGGCGTGGTAGTGAGCATCACCATCGGGCAGATTGCCGAGAGCGTTTTCATTTACCTAGGCATTCCCTTCCTGGCTGGCTTCTTCACCCGCCTGATTCTGGTGCGCGCCAAAGGCAAGGATTGGTATTACAAGAACTTCGTGCCGAAGGTCAGTCCGCTGACGTTGATTGCTTTGCTGTTCACTATCATTGTGATGTTCTCGCTCAAGGGCAACCTCATTGTACAGATTCCGCTGGACGTGGTGCGGATCGCCATCCCGCTCCTGATCTACTTCGTGGTCATGTTCCTGGTTTCCTTCTGGATGGGACATCGCCTCGGCGCGGACTACTCGAAAACGACCACGCTCTCGTTCACTGCCGCCAGCAACAATTTTGAACTGGCAATTGCGGTGGCGGTGGCGGTCTTTGGGATCGGCAGCGGCGCGGCGTTCGCGGCGGTGATCGGTCCGCTGGTGGAAGTGCCGGTGATGATCGGGTTAGTGAATGTCGCGTTTTGGCTGCAAAAACGCTGGTATCCGCAAGCCGCGTCCGCGCCAGCAATGGTGACGGCGGCGCAGGAGGTTTGTCCACCTGAGGAGCGGTTGGTGAAGTAAGTTATCGCGCATCAACAAATTACAAGCTTTGAGCAAACCAGATCGGCAGGCGTGTTGCAAGGGCCGAGATCGCCTCCATCGAGCACAACAGGGCCATCAGTGTGAGGAGCGCATCGCCCGACGAAACGGTCTCTCGCTGAATAGAAAATTGTTTCACCCTATCGGGTTTATACTGGCCGGTTGTGTCTTGGTTGAAAACTTTCCAAGTATGATAAAATAAGTAAGTTAAGTTTCTGGCGATGAGGCTCGCCAAAACCGTCTTGCTGACTGATAGCCTCTACCGAATTCACGGAATCGGTAGAGGTTTTTTGTTTACCATGTCAAAAGAACATCTGCTCGAAATCAAAATCACCCAACCTGGGCGGATCACAGGCCAATATCACCCTGTCGCCATTGATGCGCTTCACCTGGAAAATATTATCCAGCCGGTTGAGTGCCTTCCCTTCGATATAGGCATTCTTCCTACTGCGCTGACGGATTTCGATGAACCATTCGGTGTTCTTGTGCTGGGCAGTCTATCCCATCCCATAAACACGGAAATGGAAACCAGGCTCTTAGGCGCCGTTCGGCGCTCGGATGAAACACCTTTCCTACTGGTGGCCCCAACAGTCGATGAACGCGCACCGAAATCTTTGGAAAGCCTTCCTGCCAATCAGCGTACCGAGATCATTAAAATTTTGAATCATACCCATCCTGGTGAATGGCGCTGGCTGGCCGTCGAGGAATTGGAATCTCATTTGCACACCGCCGCGTTGCGCTATCGCAGCAGGAAAGCGGAGGACAAACTTCCCCAACTCGATCCCGCCTGGCAACCACTGCACGTTGGCCGGCCCGCGCCGAGTTTCGCCGAAGCCGAGCGCTACACCGCCGCCGAGTACACCTTCTTCGAATTGCCGCACCGCTTCCAGCATTACGTGAGCGAATCACTCGCACCCGACGAACGCATTTTATACGCCGCGCGCCGTCCCGCCATGACAAGTGGACAAAATCGTTCCTGGATGCGCCGCGAGCGTCTGCAGGAAGGTGTGCTGATTCTCACCAACCAGCGGCTGATTCATCTAGCCGAGCTCCTGCCGCCCGATTCAGCTAACATCCGTTACGGCTTCCATACCGCCGTCGGCGCCGTGGAACGGCTTGCAAAAATTTCAGTCTCTGCGTTGGGAAACGACTCGCTCCTCCTCTCCACCGTTTGGAATGCGCGCGGCGGACACGCAACCATCGAATGGGAAATGCCGCGGAACATGAGTGCATCCCTCAAGGAATTGACCGACCAACTCGAACAGTTCAAAGCGGACGACGCGGCGGCCTGCCAACTACGCCGCGCATCCACTCCTCCCCCGCCTGATCCGCTTCCACCTCTGAGCGATCCCGCCTCAAGCGACCCCCCAAGCCTGCTCTCGATGAACGAGCGCTTTTCCAGCGCCCTGGCCAATGCGCTCCACCCCGCCGAGACCATCCATGCGTGGGCGCTCCTGCCCGAATGGTTCGACAAAAAGCTGGGGGAGCAGGCGCTGGTGGTCACAAACCGTCGTCTTTTCCTCCTGCCCGACCTCGACTGGGAAATCTCGCTCCAGCAAGTTGTCACTCTCGAATTTACCAGTTCGATTTTGGAGTCTTCCCTCGTCATAAATTATATTGGGACGGCAGAAGCAAAAAGCAAGGTCATCCTATTTCCCTACCCTGCCCAGGGCGCCTTTCGGGAATGTTTTGAAGCCGCAAGGCGTTGTATGGCGATTCTTCCCCTCACTTACAAACAGGAAATCAATCC
>JAKANW010000572.1 GCA_021823555.1 Chloroflexota bacterium | reverse complement strand
GGCGTGGGCATCCGCTCAATGAAAGCGCCGGGCACCGCCTATGACGATCCCGTGCTTGGCAAGGATCCACAGCCCGCCCATATGAAAGATTACGTCAGCACCATCGAAGACAACGGCGGGGTACACATTAACTCCGGCATTCCGAATCACGCCTTCTACACGGCCTGCATCAGTCTGGGCGGCTATTCGTGGGAAAAGATGGGCATGGTCTGGTACAAAACCCTGACCGATAAATTGACCACCACTTCCAATTTTCAAGACGCAGCCAACCTGACTTACCAAACCGCCGGCGAACTCTACGGCGAGGGCAGCACAGAACAGACCGCGGTCAAAGTGGGCTGGGCCGAGGTCGGCATCGACACAGGAGCGGTGCCGCCTCCATCCAACGACGGTTGTCTCCAATCCCTGCTGAAGCTGCTGGGGCTTAGCTCCTGACCTGCCATGACTACCATTCATTTCGAACGAACCGGTGGATTCATGGGACGCAAGGTATCCATCGACCTTGACTTGGATTCCCTTCCACCCGATCAAGCTGAGACATTGCGCGGACTGCTCGACCAGACCAATTTCTTCTCTCTAACCGACTCCGCCAAACCGCCCGTCCCAGATGAATTCAATTACACCATCCAAGTCGCCACGCAATTGATGGAACACACCGTCCACACCACGGATTCGAGCATGGACGCTTCCCTTCAAGCGCTCGTCAACGAATTGTCGCAGCAGGCTAAAAGTCGCGGTTGAACGATAGAAACACAAAATGACGGCCTCTTTGGAAGAGACCGTCATTTTGTCATTTTTGCAGGCCGCCTGGTTCATCTCTGCGAGAGACCAGGCCTTCCCAGCAACTTCTCCAAACCGATCCTGGCATTCTCATCCACCAACGCCAAAATTTCGTCTCCAGCTTCCAATACAGTCACACCGCGCGGCAGGACAATCTCACCGTTGCGGATGATGCCGGCGATCACGCAATTCTGCGGCAGTGCCAGATCTTTGATGGCCACCTTGACCGCGCTGGCGCCGGGCGGGATTTTTTCCTCCACCAGTGAATATTTTCCGCGCCGCAATTTAAGCATGACCATCATGTCGCCCAGCGACATTTCCTCGGCGCTTAAACGCGCCAGAATTTCGGCTTGGTTGAGCGATACATCAACGCCCATTTCGGGGGTGAATAACCAGGCGTTCTTGGAATTGTTAAGCCGGGCGATCACGCGCTTCACATTGAACTCAAAACGCGCCAGCGACGTAATCACCAAATTGGTCTCGTCCGATCCGGTCACCGCCGCCAACACCTGCGCCTCGTGAATTCCAGCTTTTTCAAGAATATCTGGCGAACTTCCGTCACCGGTAATGATGGCCTCGGCAGGAATTTCCTTGGCTAATTTTTCGAGCACGGCAGGCCGTTCTTCCACAACGCGTACCTTATGACCGGCCTCCAATAGAATTTTGGCCAATTGCGAGCCGGTGTTACCTCCGCCAACAACGATTACAAACATGGTCAACTCCTCTCGATCCCGAGCATATCTTCCAGCCGCGCCATGACCGAGGGAAGCACGGCAAGATATATAATGTCCCCTTCATGAAAATCCGTGCCAGATACCGGGATAAAGGTCTGTTCGTCACGCGTGATAGCAATCACCATGATCTCACCGGGAATATTCAATTGCATCACACTCCGGCCATATAAGTGGGTAGGAGCTTCCACTCGGACGATGGAGGTGCTTCCATCCCGAAACAAGGGAACCACATCCAGTTCGGTGTGGGTAATCACTTCCATGATCCGCTCAGCGCCCCAGGCCGTGGTGGAAATGGTGGTCAGACCGAGGCGCTGGTAGACCTCCGCCCGCGCCGGGTCATATAGACGCGCCACCACGCGCGGCACGCGGAAAATGTTGCGGGCGATGCGCGCGGCCACGATGTTCGCATTATCCGAAGAACTGGCCGCCACGAAGGCCTCCGCAGTTTCCACACCCGCTTCGAGCAGGACCGTCCGGTCGAACCCAACCCCGCGCACAACCCTGCCATTGAAATCCGGGCCAAGACGAGCCAACGCATTGGCGTCATGGTCGATGACCGTCACTTGGTGCCCAAGATCAGCAAACAACTGGCTGACTTGTGACCCAACCCGACCACATCCCATAACTATAATTTTCATTGGCGAACCTCCTTATCAGACAATGAAGCGGATACACCAGCGCGAGCCTTTTGCCAATTGCGAAAAATGAATTTACGGATCCACTCCAAAGAATAAACGATTAGCGCGTTGAAGGCAAGACCAATCCACATCCAGGAAGGAAGCGGAGCATGGTTAAATATTTTCGCCAGGAAGGGAATATAGATCAAACCAACGATCGCGGCTAACTCAATAAAAATTCCCAGCAGTAAAAAGCGATTGCTCATCCAGCCAAGATAAGAGAGGCGCGTATGGTCCGATCGGCAGGCCAGGGCATTGCCAACTTGGGAGGTGACCACGCCTGCGTGATACACCGTTGCCGCGAGGATGATGGCCTCTTCAAAGGGAAGATCCAGCCTGAACTCAATGAGTGACGCGAGCGGTGCGAGGAATGGCAAGCCAATACTTGCGGTATGCCCGGAAAGGATGAAAATCGCCAGGAATCCGATAAAGCACAAAATAGCTTCGATCATTCCCAGCCAAAAGGCGCGCAACAATAATCCCCGGTCAATTAGCGGTTGGTGGCGTGGACGCGGCGGGTGTTTCATGACATCCGGCTCCGGTTTTTCCATGCCGAGCGCCAGGGCCGGGAACATATCCGTGCCAAGATCAATGGCTAAAATCTGCCGCACGCTCAACGCCAGAGGCATGAGGGGGATGTTCGCCTTGACGAGGAACGGCAAAAGTTCTGGAATGTTGCTGGAAAAAATATAGGTGATGAACTTGCGGATATTATCGTACACGCCGCGCCCTTCTTCAATGGCGGCTGTGATCGCGCTAAAATCATCCTGTGCGAGGATGACATCCGCCGCCTCTTTGGCCACATCCGTCCCGACTACGCCCATCGAAATGCCCACATCCGCCTTACGAAGCGCAGGCGCGTCATTCACGCCGTCGCCGGTGACCGCCACCACATCGCCGCGTTGTTGAAAGGCCGAAACCAGACGCATCTTGTGTTCGGGGGCCATGCGGGCAAACAGCACCTCTTTGTCAAGTAATTCCTGCAAGTGCAAATCGGATAATTTGTCCAGTTCCGCACCGGTGAGAATGACAGGATTCGGCGTCGACAACATCCCCACGCGGCGCGCCAGCGACTCGGCTGTAAGGCCATAATCGCCGGTGATCATAACGATGCGAATATGGGCTTCCCGGCAGGTTTGAATGGCCTGTTCCACTTGAGGACGAGGCGGGTCCATCATGGCCATCAAACCGAGGAAGATCAAATCTCGTTCCACACTTTCCGG
>JAKANW010000571.1 GCA_021823555.1 Chloroflexota bacterium | reverse complement strand
GTCAGTAGAACGCTCGGAGACCGCGCCGCCGGATGCGGCGGAGAAACGCCGCGAAACGGTCCGAAAAGCGGAGGCGCAAGCGGAGATCATCAATCAGTTGAACTTTGCAACTGCCAGCGGCAGTAAGTGGGGGGACTATGATGTGGATGTGAAAAAACTGATGGATCAGCGGCAAAGAAAAGAAGACAACGACACACCTGACGCGTAACCCTTTGAAACTGCCTCCCCAAAATGCGATGATCCCCAGTCGCATTGGAGAACACTTTGCAGTGTGCTCCGCGAAGGCCGGACGGACGGGCTTCCTTCTTCATCCCCCATCCCTTATAATGCCCCCATGCCCAACTATCACATTCTCATCACCGATGGCCTCGACGCTTCCGCCCAGGCCGTGCTCGAATCCTGCACCGTGGACGATCGCTCCGGCATTGCCGCGGACGAACTCGCCAAAATCATCGCGAACTACGACGCGCTGATTGTGCGCGGCCGCACCAAAGTGACCGCGTCCCTGCTCGAAGCCGCGGCCAAGCTCAAAGTGGTGGGGCGGGCCGGAGTCGGTGTGGATAACATCGACCTGGCCGCGGCCAAATCGCGCGGCGTGACCGTGGTCAATGCGCCGATTTCCACCACGCTGGCGGTCGCCGAACTGACCTTTGGACTGCTCCTGGCCCTTGCACGCGAACTCCCGCGCGCCGACGCGTCCATGAAACAAGGTCAGTGGCTCAAAAAGGAACTTGAAGGTGTAGAACTGAGTCACAAGACGCTCGGCATCCTTGGCATGGGCCGCATCGGGGCGGAGGTGGCGCGTCGTGCGCTTGCCTTCGAAATGGACGTGCTTGGCTACGATCCGTTCCTCTCGCCGGACGACATTCGGGGGCGTGTAGCCGAACCTGTGGATCGCGACGAATTGCTGGCGCGCTCCGATTTCATTTCCCTGCACCTGCCGCTCACACCCGAATCACGCGGCATGTTGAACGCCGAACAGTTCGCCAAAATGAAGGACGGCGCGCGTCTCGTTTGTGCAGCGCGGGGAGGCATTATTGACGAGGCCGCGCTGCTGGCCGCGTTGAATTCGGGTAAAATCGCCGGGGCTGCGCTGGATGTCTTCGCCACCGAACCGCCTGGCGCGACCGAATTGGTCAAGCACCCGCGCGTCATTGTCACGCCGCACATCGGTGCACAGACGGCGGAAGCCCAATCCCGCGCCGCCGAAGATATTGCCCACGAAGTGCTCAACGCGTTGGGAGGCAGGAAGTTGCGCTGGAAGGTTGTGTAGCCTGCCGGCCGCGTTCCGCAATATCTTTCTTTCATCTTTCCTCCAGAAAGGAATCATCATGCAAGAAAAACTCAACGAACTCAAATCCATTCTCGCCGAAGTCTCAGACTTGGACCACGCCGCAGCCATTCTCTCGTGGGACCAGAATACCTACATGCCGCGCATGGGCGCGGAGGCGCGCGGTCAACAAATGGGCACGCTTGGCAAGATCGCCCATGAATTGTTCACTTCTGAAAAAGTTGGAAAATTGCTCGACGATCTCAAGTCTGCGTTCCCTGAGGGCTCGGACGAGGCCGCGTTGGTCAGGGTGACGCGCCGCGATTACGAGAAGCGGACGCGCGTTCCCGCCGAATTTGTGGCCGAGCAGGCCCAGGTCACGGCGGCTGCGCACGAAGGTTGGGTGGCAGCGCGGTCCAAATCCGACTTTTCCATCTTCGAACCACACCTCGACAAAGTTCTCGATCTGACCCGCCGCTACATTGGTTTCTTCCCCAAAGCCGAGCATCCCTATGATACCCTGCTCGACGATTACGAACCCGGCATGAAGACCGCCGAAGTGCAATCCATTTTTGCCGAATTGCGCAAGGAGCAGGTGCAGCTCATCAAGGCCATCGCCGCCAAGCGCCAGGTGGATGACTCGTTTCTGTATCTGAAATATCCCGAAGCCAAGCAACGCGCCTTCGGGGAAAAGGTGATCACCGCCTTTGGCGTGGATTGGAATAAGTTCCGGCAGGATAAATCACCGCACCCGTTCACCACGTCCTTCAGTGTGAATGATGTGCGGATTACCACGCGTTTCAACGAGAAATTTTTCAATCCAGCGCTTTTTGGCACCATGCACGAAACGGGACATGCCTTCTATGATGGCGGCTTCAATCCCGCTTACGAGCGCACGCCGCTGGCTAATGGCGCCTCGTTGGGCGTGCATGAGTCGCAGTCGCGTATGTGGGAAAATCTCGTTGGGCGTTCACTGCCGTTCTGGGAACACTTCTACCCCGAGTTGCAAAAGACTTTCCCAACCCAACTCGGTAACGTCAGCTTGCGCAAATTCTACAAAGCCATCAACAAGGTCGAACCGTCGTTCATCCGCGTCGAAGCAGACGAGGCCACCTACAACATGCATATCATGCTGCGCCTTGAGATCGAGATCGCCATGATTGAAGGCGCGGTGGCGCTCAAAGACCTGCCTGACCTATGGAATACCAAGATGCAAAACTACCTCGGCATTGTCCCGCCAGATGACGCGCAGGGTGTGTTGCAGGACATTCACTGGTCGTTCGCCGGTATCGGATATTTCTCCACCTACTCGCTTGGCAACCTCATCTCGGCCCAACTGTGGGAGAAAATCAATCAAGACATTCCCGACCTCGCGGCGCAAATTCGCAAAGGTAAGTTCGATGCTCTGCTTGGCTGGCTGCATACCAACATCCACGTGTACGGCCGCAAGTATGAACCCCAGGAATTGGTTAAAAAGGCGACCGGCTCGCGCATCGACTCCGCGCCATACTTGCACTATCTCAAAACCAAATTCAGCGATATTTACGGGCTGTAGCGGGAATACAGAAACCCGTTTTCTCCCCTTCGGGGAAAACGGGTTTCTTCTTGAAAATGAAACTGACTCACCTTTTTCTCCTCCTCGCCTCTCTCCTGACCCTGAGCGGCTGTGGCACCTTCGGAGCAGACGCTTATCCCTCACCGATTCCCGCGGCTATCCTCCCGACGGCTATCTATCAGACTGCGGTGGCGGCCAACGCTACCATGTTCGCGTTGACCCCATCGGCTACGCTCACGTACACGCCTTCTCCCACTTTCACGCCGACTGTGACCTTTACTCCCACCGTCACCGATACGCCCACACCGATTCCGCCCGCGCCGAATGCAAAGATCGTAGTCGACGCGCCCGGCCCGATGTCCAAGGTGGCTTCGCCGTTGAAGATGCACCTATACGTTGTAGCCGGTCAAAATCATCTGGTGGATATTTCCCTGTTTGGCGAGGACGGTCGTTTGATCGCGCATGAATTGGACCGCGTCCAATCCGAGCCGCCGACTGCCGCGTACATGACTCTGGTGATCCCCTTCGAAGTGCGCGCTGCAGAACTGGGGCGGTTGCAGATCGTCACTAAGGATTTGGCCGGCCGCAT
>JAKANW010000570.1 GCA_021823555.1 Chloroflexota bacterium | reverse complement strand
TGCGGAGTTCGCTGAGCGGCTCGCCCGTCAGGCGCGGCGCTTTGGGGCGGAACTGCTCGAAGCGCAGGACGTGACCGAAATTTCCCGCGAGGGGCGCTACTTTTGCGTCACCACCGCGGACGGGTCCCAGTATGGTGCGAAGGCCATCCTATTCAGCGCCGGTGCGCGTTATCGCCGCATGAACGTTCCTGGCGAGGATGGATTGATCGGCGTCAACGTCCATTTTTGCGCTACCTGCGACGGCGCGTTCTACAAAGATAAGAAAGTTCTGGTGGTCGGTGGCGGCAACAGCGGTTTCGAGGAAGGACTGTTCCTCACCAAATTCGCGAAGCAGGTGGATATCGTCGAGTTCCTGCCCCAGGTCAAGGCCAGCGCCATCCTCCAGCAGAAAATTGCGGAACAACCCAACATGCGCGTGACTGTCAACCATGCCATCAAGGAACTGGTCGGTAAAAACAAGTTGGAGAAAATCCTGGTGGAAGACCGCGCCACCGGCGAGATCAAAGAATGGAGCTATGATGGCATTTTCGTCTTTATCGGCCTGACGCCCAACAGCGATCTAGTCAAAAACCTGGCAGAAGTGGACAAGTTTGGCTTTGTGGCAACCGATAAAGGTTACATGACTTCCATCCCCGGTTTGTTCGCGGCGGGTGATGTGCGGGCAGGTTCCAGCAAACAGGCGGCCGTTGCCGTGGGCGAGGGCGCCAGCGCCGCGCTGGCCATTCGCGAATATCTCAAGGAAGCTGGATAAAGCCAAACGGCGCCTCACAGGCGCCGTTTTTTTTAGGCGGATGATGGCGCACGCGCTTTCTCGGCCCCTATCCATCCACTACGCGTCAAAGCCCGGACAGACTGCCAAGGCGGCTAGCTCCCCCGGTGTACGATGCCGCGCTCCCAGGCGTAGACCGCGGCCTGCGTGCGGTCTTCGAGATGCAGTTTTTTCAGGATGTTGCCGATGTGCGTCTTGACCGTGCTCTCTCCGATGACGAGCGCCGCGGCGATCTCGGCGTTCGATTTGCCCGCCGCGATCAGGCGCAGCACATCGAACTCGCGGTCGGAAAGGTCGGTGAACGGGTTGACATCTTCCTTGCGGATGCCCTGCAGCTCTTGCAGGATGCGCGAAGCGACGCGCGAATCCAGCACCGCTTCGCCGTGTGCGGCCTTGCGGATGGCCGCGGCCAATTCGTCTGGCTCGATGTCCTTGAGCAGGTAGGAGATGGCCCCAGCGCGCACCGCCGGAAAGATGTACTCATCCTGGTGATGCGAAGTGACCACGATGACCTGTGTGGCGGGCGAGATCTTGCGGATCTGGCGCGTGGCGGCGATGCCGTCCATGTCGCCGGGCATTTCGAGGTCCATCAGCACCACGTCGGGCGGAGTGGATCCAACGCTCGCCACGGCTTCGGCTCCCGAGGCCGCTTCGCCCTGGACCTCGATGTCGGCCAGCGTTTGCAGGTAGGCCCTCACCCCCCGGCGGACAATTTTGTGATCGTCAACGAGAAGCACTTGAATGGACATGGTGTGACCTTTTCTACTTTGCCTGCAACGGCGCCTGTGCAATGACACGCGTTCCCTTGTCGGGCGCGGACTCCACAGTCAATGTGCCGCCGACCTCGGACATGCGATGCTTCATGCTCTGCAACCCCAGCGAGCTGGCGGCGACCGCCGCCGGGTCGAAGCCGCGACCGTCGTCGGCGAGGGTGAGGGTGACGGCACTGGGGGCGATGTCCAAGCTCAGTGAGACAGAGGCCGCTGCGGCGTGTCGCGCCAAGTTCGAGAGGGATTCCTGCGCCACGCGGTAGAGAGTCTGTTCCACGTCCAGCGGCAGGGAGCGCTCGCCCGTCACCCGGGTCTCGATCTTGATGCCGGTGTGATTCTGCCAGCGGGCGGCGTATTCGCCCAGGGCTTGCGCCAGACCGCGTCCTTCCAGCGCAGCGGGACGGAGCTCCTCGATGATCAGCTTGAGTTCCTGCTGGGTCTCGCGGTTGAGTTGCAGTGCCGATTCAATGTGGTCGGCGGCCGCGGCGGGATTGGCCGAAAGTAGGTTCTTGGCCGCGCTCAATTGCATGCGCGCCGCGTAGGTTTGCTGCTTCACCGTATCGTGCAGGTCGCGGGCAATGCGGTTGCGCTCCTCGATGCGGGCCAGTTCATCGCGTGTTGCGATGTGCGTCTGGAGTTGCTCGGCCATGCGGTTGAGGGCGCGCGTCAACTCGCCGATCTCGTCGCCCGAGGGGTCACGCGGCGTGACGGAGAAGTCGCCCTTGCTCCAGGCCTGCGCGGCGGCCGAGATGTTGGTGAGGCGTTTGCGCAGTCCGCGTGAGGCGAGCCAGCCAAAGACCGCGCCGACCGGAAACGCGACCACAAACATGGCGAACATCGTCACGAGGAAAAAGGTTTGGTACAGATACAGGTTGCTGGGCGTGGCAAACACCACCGGCTTGACCTTGTATACGACGATGGCCACCACCGGCTTGTCGTCGCTTTCGCGCAGGGGGAAGGCAACGATGTAACTGCCGTCGGATTGGAGTATGCTCTGGGTCGAGTAGATTTTGCTGCCGGTTTGGGCGGCTTCGAGCGCGGCTTCGATGCCAACCCCGTAGGCGGAACGCGATTCGAATGGCTTGCCAACCCGGGACTTGTCCGCGGCCGGGGCGGATGCGATCAGGTTCAGGTCGGGATCCAGTACGTAAACGGAAGAGCCTTTTACGAAGGTGTTGGCGTAGTCGAGCGTTTCGCGCACGGTGTACGATTGAAAGTCCGATTGCTCGAAACCAGATCGGCGGATACGGTCGAGCCAGGTTTGCAGGGCATTGGGATCATCCAACAGATAAGGGACGTTGTCTTGGAAGCCGGTCTTGGACCAGAAGAAACTGTCATGGGTGCGCGAGTTGTTCTGCATCTCGAAGTAGACGGCGATACCGATGAGCAGTACGGTCAGCACGATCACCGTCCCCGCGGTGACGAGGGCGTAGGAGACAGTCAGTTTCCACTGCAAGCGGCGAAAGTAGTTGATGATGGCTTTCATGGGGTTGGCTCCACGTGTCAGGATATTATCATCTTTTGAAAGGGAGTTTTTTCCCCCAGCGAAATGCAATCGTTCAAGTCATCCGTGATGAACAGCGGGCTGATGCTGACGAGTATGGACAGTAGGGAAAGTATGATGATAATGAGTGTGATCATTATTACTCCTTGATTGCCCCGAAGTATAGGAGTCACCGCGGTTTTGCGCTTCCGCCAGGAGGATGATTACCGGTCAGACCGCAGGGGGAAAACAAAAAGACATGCTCAAAGCATGTCTTCTGTAAAGGTGCCCCCAAGCGGACTCGAACCGCTGTTTGGGCCTTGAGAGGGCCCCGTCCTGGGCCACTAGACGATGGGGGCTTGTCTAAGCGGGCGAGATTGTATCATCCGATTTTT
>JAKANW010000569.1 GCA_021823555.1 Chloroflexota bacterium | reverse complement strand
GCCGCTGGAACGCGTGCTCGGCGAAGAAGGCAGGTCCCAATTTGCGGATACGTTCGGCTTTTTGGTCGGCGAACCGTTTACCTGGCCCTCATCCCCATCCCCTCTCCCAGTGGGAGAGGGGCGCAGAGGTGAGGGATAATTTATGGAAAACTCCAAACAACAAGTGCGCGAATTTTATGACCAGATTGGCTGGTCGCAGGTCGGCGAGGGACTTTACCAAAATGCCCGCTACGAGGACCTGCGGCCTGTTTCGCGCGACTATATCCACAAGTGTCATCTGCGTGTCAACCGTCACCTCGCCCCCAAAGGCGACTTCCTGCTGGATGCAGGCTCGGGTCCCGTGCAGTGGCCTGACTACCTGACCTATTCTGAAGGCTACCGCTTCCGCGTCTGCGCGGATATTTCCATCACAGCCTTGAAGGAAGCCCGCAAACGCCTCGGCGACAAAGGCCTGGTCGTGGTAGCGGACATCGCCAACCTGCCCTTCGAGCCTGAGACCTTCGATGGCGCCGTCTCGATGCACGCCATCCACCACCTGCCGTTGACGGAACACAAGCGCGCCTATCTTGAATTGACGCGTGTGCTCAAGAAGGGTAAAAGCGCCGCTATCATCAATGGATGGCATAATCCGCTTTTGATGAGAATGGCTGAGCCATTCATTACGCTGGGCCGCGCCCTGACAGGACGTTCCGGCAAGCAGAAGAAAAACTGGAAGGCCGAAGAAGATGAAGCGGGCACGTTCGTTGAAAAGATGACCCCGAGCTGGCTGAAGAATGAATTGAACGGCGCAGTGAATTTTAAAATCTACCCGTGGCGCAGTCTCAGCCCGCGCTTTATGCGCTGGTTCGTCCGCCCGCAGTTAGGCGGCAAAGCTTACTTGAAATTGATCTTCTGGCTGGAGGAATGCTTCCCGCGCTTCTTTGGCGAGAACGGACAGTATCCGCTGATCGTGATCAAGAAATAAAATGAAAAGATTTACCGACCCGCAATATCTCAAGACCAATCAATACAAGGACTCTTCCAATCTTGATGCACGGGTGGAAATCCACAAGCGTTTTAGCACAAACCCCTACGGTTGGATGACTTGGGTCTTTGACCATCTCCTTGCACTGCCAGCGAATGCAAAGATTCTGGAATTGGGATGCGGGCCTGGATATTTGTGGAGGGAGAACGCGTCTCGAATCCCCTCCACCTGGGACATCACCCTCTCGGATCTTTCTTCGGGGATGATTGATTCAGCGTGGAGAAACCTGGTCGTCACAGGACGCAACTACAAGTTCAAAGAGATTGATGCGCAGGAAATCCCTTTCGAAGATGAGGTGTTCAATGCAGTCATCGCCAATCATATGCTGTATCATGTCCCTGACCGAAAGCGGGCGTTGAAGGAGATGCAGCGCGTCTTGAAAGATGATGGCATTCTATTTACCGCCACTCTCGGGAAGAATCACATGCGCGAGATGTGGGATTGGATTGAACGTGCGGGCCGTGGCATCAAAAGAGAGACCATCACTTCGGCCTTCACTCTTGAAAATGGGAAGAAACAACTGCAGGAATTTTTCCCGCGTGTAGAATTGACTTATTACCTCGACAACCTGCGGGTGACGGATGTTTCTGTGATGATGGCATACATCCGCTCGATGACGTCCACCGCAGATTTTCAGGAGGATGCGTTTCGATCCATCGAGCGCGAACTAACGGAGATGATGAGAAAGAACGGCGAGATCTTCATCGAGAAATCCGCGGGATTATTCGAGGCTGCAAAATCGTAGGTCAGGCTTTTAGCCTGACATTTTGAAAAAATACACGTGTGGCGGGTTGTAAACCCGCCTTACGGCACAAGGAGAAATTCATGGATTGGAAAAACCAAGTCGTCCTCATCACAGGCGGCACAGGCTCGTTTGGCAAGAAGTTCACCAAAATCCTGCTGGAAGAGAAACAGCCAAAGAAGGTTATTATTTTCAGCCGCGATGAGTTGAAACAGCACGAGATGCGCGCCATGGGCTATGACCAGCCCAACCTGCGCTATTTTATCGGCGACGTGCGCGACCGCGAACGCCTGACGCGCGCCCTGCATGGCGTGGATATTGTCGTCCATGCCGCGGCGCTCAAGCAGGTGCCCGCCTGCGAGTACAACCCGATGGAGGCGGTCAAGACCAACATCATGGGCACCTCCAATGTGCTGGAAGCCGCGCTCGATGCGGGCGTGAAAAAGGTCATGACCATCAGCACCGATAAGGCCGTCAACCCGGCCAACCTCTATGGCGCGACCAAGCTGGCAGCTGAGAAGGTAACGATTCAGAGTAACGCCTACGCTGCGGGTACGGCCACCCGCTACTCGTGCGTCCGATACGGGAATGTTGTCGGTTCGCGCGGTTCGGTCGTGCCGGTCTTCCTGAAGCAACGCGAGTCCGGCAAAGTTACCATCACCGATGACCGCATGACCCGCTTCTGGCTTTCCCTGGAACAGGGTGTGCGCTTCGTTATTTCCTGTATCGAGCAGATGCAGGGCGGCGAAGTGTTCGTGCCGAAGATCCCCAGCATGAAAGTGATTGACCTGGCGCGCGCCATTGCCCCCGAAGCCGAGGTGGATATTATCGGCATTCGTCCCGGCGAAAAACTGCACGAGACGCTCATTTCCGAAGACGAAGCCCGCAACACAGTGGAGCTGGAGCGGATGTTTGTTGTCCAGCCAGCCGAGGCAATTTGGTTTGGCTACGGTTGGCAGGATAAGGGAAAATTACTGAATGATGGGTATCATTATTCCAGCGATACCAATACGGAATGGCTTGATCTGGAAGGGATCAAAAAGTACATTGCCCCGTTTGAAGAAATGTATACCCGGGGAAAGTTGGAAGGATGAAAAGTGTCAGGTCTCAGGTGTCAAGTGTCGCATTACCTGAGACCTGAAACCCGGAACCTGGAACCTGACACATGAAACTCTTAATCACCGGCGCCAGTGGACTTCTTGGCCTTAACCTCGCTCTCGAGGCAATGCCCGCGCATGATGTCGTGGCTGTGGATCGAGGCAAACTGGCGAACACACCCTTTGGGATCGTGAAAGCGGATCTGCTCACGCCGGGAGCTGTGGACTCCATCCTCGACGCGGCGCGGCCCGATGGGTTGATCCACTGCGCGGCTCTCGCCAACCTCGAGGCCTGCGAGCAGAACCCGGAGTTGGCGCGCCGCCTCAACGCGCACCTGCCCGGGCAACTGGCTGCCGCCTGTCGCCGACGTGGAATTTCGATGGTGCACATCTCCACCGACGCGGTCTTCGACGGTCAAAAGGAAGGGGCCTATACCGAAGAGGACGAGCCTAATCCGCTGGGCGTGTACGCGCAGACCAAACTCGACGGCGAGCGCGCCGTGCTAGACGCAAATCCCGATGCGGTTGTGGCGCGAGTCAATTTCTATGGCTGGTCGCCGA
>JAKANW010000568.1 GCA_021823555.1 Chloroflexota bacterium | reverse complement strand
GCCTGCAAATGGTCGCGCGGACCCTGTTTCTTCTTCAGGGATGCAAGGAAACGCGAGAAAGTTTCCGCAACACAGTCTTCTGCCAGGCATTCGTTTCCGAGCAGGCGCATGGCGTAGCGATAGATATCCGGGCTGTACAAATCATAGATTTGTGCCAGTGCCCTGGAATCTAACTTGTGGGCCAGGCGAAGCAGTGCATTTTCTGGAGGAAGTTGTAGTTTCACTTTTTATGACGGTTTTGTAAACACAAGGATACGGTTTATGAGATGCACCCATTTACATTATAGTGGGCGAATGTAAAGGAATGATGAAATCTGTACAAATATTTCGATAAATTGGTGCGTATAGCGTAGATGACTTTCGGGTGACGGGTGACGAGCCGTATCTCTTATCCATGTCCGGCGTCACATGGGTAGAACAAGGAGATAAATCATGAAAAAGTTGTTGATCGTATCGCTTACGCTTTTCCTGTTGGCGGTCACGGTTGTTCCGGTAATGGCTGCCCCGGAAACCGCCCGCGCACCGCGCGGTCCTTTTGCCCTGGTGGGCACGATCTCTACCATCGATTCTACGACAGGATTGGTCACTGTGACCGTGATTAAGGGCAATAAACTGGTCTTGCCTTACATCGGTAAGTCGGTGACATTGAAGACCATTGCATCCACGCGCTATTTGTTAAAGACCAGCCCAACCGCAACGGCCACACGCATTACCTTTGCTGATTTGAACATTGGCGACCCGGTTAGTGTTCAGGGTACATTCGTCAACGGCATTTGGACGGCAACTCGTATTACTGTTGGCGCCACTTTGGCCTGCCTGCGGTAACATTCTCCCCCTCCTGTTGAGCCGCCGATGCCATTGGCATCGGCGGCTCACGTTAATCTTGTTTTATTGGACGAGTTCCACGGCAGGCGGAACGGGAGCCTCGTATTGTTCTCCCGCGTTGTAGTTGACTACGATATCGGCGGTTCCGATCAGGTCAACAGTGTAGCCGATCACCTGGGTGTGATACGCGTTGGTGGACATGATCCCGTTCAGTTGAATGTCTGAAGCGGGCGCAAAGATTGTTCCCACCAAGGTTGAGTCGGAGTTGCCGTTTAAGATGATGCCCTCGTGGTTGGTCATCGGCATGTAGATCAGCAGACCGGCAAAAGGTCCGGTGGTGGGCGCACTCAGGTTGATTTGGGCATTGCCATTCCAATGAATGTTCCCGTCTTGCATATAAATCACCACATTTTGCCCGTTCAACACATCGTGCGCGTTGACCATGAAGCTGCCGTCCACACAATAGAGGCCGGATTGCAGTGTGTCTACACCGGTTGGAGGAAACGATCCCTCCCACGCGCCAGGCGAAAGAACGTTGTCATGCTGCACCGCTGGTTCCGTGCAAAGCGGCGTGGGCGGCAGGCTGAGAGGCGGGTATGGGACTGGGTCAATGCCCGGCCGGATGACACTAGCCGGGTCAATCGAGCCGCGCAGACAGGCGCTTCCTACTACATTCAAGCCTCCGTTCGGCGCGTGGATGGCGCTGTTGCCCATCTGGTCAAAAGCGCAATCGTCATCCGAATTGACAAACAGACCGCCGCCATAGACCGTCAGACCATTATCGCCATGCGAACGCATCGCGCCGCGGTCACTGGGTTTGAGCGCCACGATGGCATTACCGAAGACCATGTTGCCGCTTGTCACTGGCTGTGCGTGTGAAATCGCTTCCACAATGTTGATAATGCGGTTCACGCCCACCACCGCGCCAAAGTATGCCTTTACACGCGAGGTGATGATGACTTGAATGTATTCCTCGTTGCCCGCGTATGGCCCATCGGCAGGGGGGTGATTGACCGTGATCGAATGCTCCGCGTCGTTGAAATATCCATTTTGCGCCGCGGCCTGCGCAGCCGCGGCTTGCATATCTTCCCCGCGAATGCGGGCCAGCGCGGCGCTCAAGGCGGCGGAGTCTGCCGCGTTTTGCGCCTGTCGGTGATCGGCGTAGGCCGCGCCTCCGTCGACGGCAAGCCCCGTCAATCCAAGCAGAGCCGCCATGCCCAGAACGATCAGGATCAGGGCCTGTCCTTGTTCGGTGTGTTTACGATGGTTCATACGTCCCTCCGCAATTCTAGACTGTAGAGGCGATATCCAAAGCCTCTACACCTTGCGACGCCTGGCCGCGTCAGCAGATACGTGCTGGACTTATCAGATTCGATAAATGACCAGGGACACGCCAGGGCGGGAATCAAAAAACGGGATGCAATTCTGCATCCCGTTCTCGCTTCAGGCCAGACCTAGTGGTTGACTCCGTTTCCCCAGCCATTTCCACCCGTCCAGAGTGGTTGACCCGTGTCGCCGCGGAAGGAGTAGACCTGCCCGGTGCTATCCAAGGTCACGCGGATGGCGGTGAACAGTCCCTGGTCACCGGCGAAGCCGTAGACTGTGACACCCTCGCCAACCTGCGGCGCGAAGCCAATGGACTGGCTGTAGCGCGATTGCCCAAGTTGAACGTAGAGGGCCGTGCCGTCATCAAGGGTGAGACTCATGCCCATCTGGTCGAAGTTGGCTACGGCGCCGTGAACGGTAGTCGCACCGGTAATGTTGGCCTGCGGTATACCGCTTCCCTGACTATTGCCCTGTCTGCCGAAACCTTGTCCGCCATTGCCTTGACCGTTGCCCTGATCATTTCCGCCGTTCCCGTTTCCGGCGGCCAGGTTGGACGGTGCGCTGACGCTGGGCGATGCAAACGCGGTGTACGCGCTGACTGCAATGGCGATCACAAGGACCGCCCCCAGGATTCCCATCAAAATATTTTTCAACATGGTAAACCTCCTTAAGGTTTGTATTTGTTTTGAACGTGGCTGCTGTCTGCAACCTTGGCCGCATGATAGCAAGCGCATGTAAAGGCCGCGTGAAGTATGGTGGAGGATTTTGTAAAGTATTTGTTACACAACCTTTACATGGCTTTGCGGGTCCCTTTGCATTGGATTTTTAAAATTGGCCTGTACAGTTGAAGAAATCATAAGGAGTTTTTTATGTTCGAAGAAAGACAACAAACCGAACCCAAATCCCTGTTCGAGCGCATGCGCGTCAGCCTGGTTCCCGAAGGCATGCCCAGCGACGACCGCGGCCGGATGCGCATGGTAGTGGACAGCCTCATCCTTCACCTGCATCCCACCAAGGTCGCCGACACTTCCATGCGCTGGACGTACTCCTGGGGCCTGGGTGGACTTTCCGCCATGCTGATGGTCATCCTCGGCCTGACCGGTATCATCCTACAAAATAATTACACACCCGCCGCACCGCAAGCGTATCTCGATATTTTGGAAATCAATTCCAACGTTTGGTTTGGTGAACTCATCCGCAACATTCATCACTGGAGCGCAAATCTTCTCATCGTTGTGGCGGTGTTTCACTTGATCCGCGTCTTCGCCACGGGC
>JAKANW010000567.1 GCA_021823555.1 Chloroflexota bacterium | reverse complement strand
TCCGATCTGCTGCTGGGCATATTTCCACAATGTCAGCGGGAGTGAATCGACCGGCTGATTGATGATCCGGCCGAGGATGGCGAACACGCTCTGGTGCGCCTGAACGCCTCCTTTGACGATCAGTCCGATGTTGAAATTGTCATTTCCCAGCGCGGTAAATAGAAGCGGGGCGGTCTCGCCGGCGGCGCGCGCGATGGCAAGCAAAAAGCCGGTGATGATTCCGTTGAGCGCGGCTGGGAACAACACGCTCAAGGAAGTTTTCCATTCCGCCGCGCCCAGGCCCAGTGAGCCTTCGCGCAAATTATGGGGCACGAGCTTGAGCATTTCTTCCGTGGTACGGATGATGGTCGGCAGCATCAAAATGCCAAGCGCCACCCCGCCTGCTAGTCCCGAAAAGTGTTTCATGGGAACCACCATCAGGGCATAGACGAACAATCCCATCACCACCGAGGGCACGCCAGCCAGCACGTCGGTGCTGAAGCGCAAGGCCACGCCCAGCGGCGTGTTTGGGTTGCGCGCCGCGTAAAAGGCGGCCAGCACGCCGGGCGGAATGGCAAACAGGCAGGCCAGGATGGTCAACACCACGGTGCCTTCGATGGAATGCAGAACGCCGCCGCCCGTCATCCCCAGCGGACGCGGCAGCTGCGTAAAGAAATCCAAATTGATGGACCGCCCGCCGCGATAAATCACGTAGCCGACGATCCAAAACAGCGGCACAAGCGCCAGTGCGGTTAGGAGGCCGGTCAGGGAAAGCATGAGGCCGTTAACCACTTTGCGGCGGCGCAAATGAGTTGCCTGGTTCCTGGCGATCAATTCCTTGAAACGGGTCATGCGCGCACATCCTGCGGAGTCCGCCGCGCTACCTGCCAAACGAGCAAGCGGGCGATGATATTCAGGATGAGCGTGATGACGAACAAGGTCAAGCCAATTTCCACCATGGCCGAGGTATGCATCGGCGAGACTGATTCGCCAAATTCGTTCGCCAACAGGCTGGCCATGGTGTAACCGGGTTTGAGCAGGGAGCCGGTGCTTTCCAGAGAATTGCCGATTACCATCGTCACCGCCATAGTCTCACCGAGCGCCCGGCCAAGTCCCAAGATGATCGCGCCGAGAATGCCTGAAAGTCCATAGGGCAGCAACACCTGCGAGATGGTTTCCCAACGCGTCGCGCCCAGACCCAGGGAGGCTTCGCGTTGGCTGGCCGGGATCGCCAACAAAACGTCACGCGTGATGGCGGTGATGGTGGGAATGATCATGATCGTGAGGATCATGGCTGCGGCCAGGCGCGACGATCCGCTTTGCGGAATGGGACCGGTGAAGAAATGATTCAACACAGGCACATGTCCAAAGGCGGCAAACAACGTTTCGCCGACCGGCACCACTACCTTGGGGAGAAAGACGAAGATGCCCCACAGGCCGTAGACCACGCTTGGAATGGCCGCCAGCAATTCGATCATCCAGTTGAGCGGGAGGCGCAGACGCTCGGGGCACAACTCGGCCAGGAAGATCGAAATCCCGAGGCTGACCGGAACTGCCAGGATAATGGCGAAAACCGAGGTAATCAGCGTTCCGTAGATAAAGGCCCAGGCTTGGAACACACCCGTCGCGGGGTCCCAGGAGGAATCGCTCCTCGGCAGGATGAAATCCAAACCGAGTTGCATGCGCGCTTGCGCCGACTGTGTCCACAACATCCAGCCAATAGATAGCACCAGTGCAATGATGAGGATGGACATCAACACAATCAACCCGGACCAAAGAACATCGCCGTGGCGGATGGCGCGGTTCAGGCGGGTGGAGAAGGTGTTACGACTCGAAGGAGTAGATGCAAGTTTCATGTCAATGTCTCATGGGCTCCGTAGATTGCGTCTCCCATAAAATTTGTTTTAAAAAGCCAAGTGGAGGACTTCCCAATTTTTGAATTGAGAGTCCTCCGTGTCATTCGAATATTGATGCTTGGTTACTTGGTCATGTCCATCACCGGCTGTCCGTCGCAGGTGACCTTGCTGAGTGCGGCTTCCACCTGTTTGAGGACAGCGTCGGGCAGTGGGACGAAACCGAGGTCGGTGGCACGCTTGGTGGCGGCTGGGTCAGTCAGGATCCAGTGAAAGAATGCGAGCATCTTCTGAGCCTTGACACAGTCGGTCATGCTGCTGGCGTGGATAATGTCGTAGGTGTAGCCTGCGATCGGCCAGGAGTTATCACCTCCGCCGTTCACAATGACGGCAGTCAGGGCGGGGGTGAATGCGTTCGCAAAATCGTTCATGGCGGAGGCGACGGTGTCGGGGCTGGCGGTGACAGTCTTGCCGGCTTTGTTGACCATCTGAGCAAAGGTGATGCCGTTGGCAGTTGCAAAGCTATATTCCACATAACCAATGGCATAGGGGGTATTTTGGACAGTTGCGCTCACGCCCTGGCTGCCCTTGCCGCCGATGCCGCTGCCGGCTTTATCGGCGGGCCACTCAACGGTGGTGCCGTGGCCAGCGGTCCAGTCGCTGCTGAAGGCGGCCAGCGCGTTGGTGAAGATTTCGGTTGTGCCGGAGCCATCCGAGCGATGCACCACGGTGATCTGCTTGGCGGGCAGTTTGTCCGCAATCTGCGGGTTGAGGGCAGTGATTGCGGGGTCATTCCACAAGGTAACTTTGGCATTGTAAATATCGACCAGTGTCTTGCCATCCAAGATGAGCGCCGGGCCTTTAGGATCCAACTCGGGAATGTTGTACATGATGACCACCGCGCCGGCCAGAATCGGGAACATTTGCAAATCCTTGCCATCGGCGATTTCCTGGTCGGAGAGGACCGAGTCGGAACCGGCGAAGTCCACGGTGTTGCCGATAATGGCTTTCTTGCCCGCGCCGGAGCCGACACCCTGGTAGTTGATCACCACCGAGGGATCGATCAACGGGTAGGCATACGCCCAGTCAGACATGGCCGGCTGCTGGAAGGTGCTGCCCGCGCCGTTGATCTGGACGGAACCCGCGGGAAGCGCAGTGGGCTGCGACATGTCAGGTGTGGCGGTCACAACCTGATTCACCACTTGGGTTTGAACTACAGTGACAGGGGTTGCGGCAGTTCCACAGGCTGCAAGCAGGAAACTGAACGCTACTGCCACAAAAACAAATGAACGAACAATTTTAGTCATTTCTGTTTTCTCCTATTTTTTTCTACGCCCCAATCGTATCAGCCCGCTTTTAAATGCAAGAGAATAACAGGTTAACGTCTGGTAAACAAATCCACCCTGCGGGATTAAAAAGCGTCTCCCGCCTGAAGGGGTGCGGGCGGGAGACGGGACAAGGGGGATGTTTCGTTTTAGGGCTTGGATTCCTGAAAATTCCAAAAGGAATGCAGATAAAACAAGAAGAAGCTCGCCGCTTTCCAGACCACCTCTTAACCATTCTGGCCGCCGGAAGCCAAGGTCAATCAGGATCTGCCATGGAAAGAA
>JAKANW010000566.1 GCA_021823555.1 Chloroflexota bacterium | reverse complement strand
CAGGTGGAGACCCTGCTGTATGAGTCAGTCTCGAACCTGCGGCGGGTCCACGTCCATTATCACCCCGCCGACAAGGCGCATCACGATATGACCATTGACCAGATCCTGGCCGAGGGGCGGCGCCAGGTCCGGGGTGGGCAGACGCAGTATTATGATTAACGTTGTCGCACACCGTCCCGCAGGTTTAAGTGATTCAACCGTATTTTGCAGAAAAACCTGGAGGACGTTCTGCGTAAGGCGAGTTACTTAATTGCAATTTAGTAAAGTGTACCTAGGGGTGGGGGTGCATCTGTTATAATCCGCCATACTTTGCGCTGTTATTCATTTTCAAAAATATATGACTCTTGAACGCGGTTTCCTGCTGCACAAGCGCTATCGAATTGAGGAAATCCTTGGCCAGGGGGGCATGGGGTCGGTTTATCGCGCCGTGGACGAAAACCTCGGCGTGGATGTAGCCGTTAAAGAAAATCTTTTCACCACCGATGAATATGCCCGCCAGTTCCGCCTGGAAGCGGTGATCCTGGCGAACCTGCGCCACCCGAATCTGCCGCGCGTCTCGGACCATTTCGTGATCGGCGAAGAGGGGCAATACCTGGTGATGGACTTCATCGAGGGGGAAGACCTGCGCCAGCGTATGGAACGTGAGGGCACGATCTCCGATGAGGACGCCATCCAGATCGGGGCCGCCATGTGCGACGCGCTTTTGTATCTGCACACTCGTAAGCCTTCCATCCTGCACCGTGACATCAAGCCCGGCAACGTCAAGATCACGCCTGACGGTCACATCTACCTGGTGGACTTTGGCCTGGCAAAAGTCATGCAGGGCAGCCAGGTGACAACCACAGGCGCGCGCGCCATGACACCCGGCTATTCGCCGCCCGAACAATATGGCACGGCTCGCACGGACCCTCGCACCGATATTTATTCATTAGGCGCTACGCTCTATGCTGCCTTGTGCGGCACCATCCCGGAAGACGGCCTGGCGCGCGCCATGGATAATGCTGAACTGACCCCCCTGCGCAAACGCAACCCGAAGATCGTGCGCAGGTTGGCGGCAGCCATCGAAAAAGCCATGGCCGTGGACCCTGCCGAGCGCTTCCAGACAGCCGAAGAGTTCAAGAAAGCCCTGCTCAATTCCAAATCCAAGACCCAACAGTTGACCGGCAATTACACGGTCACGCCGCCTCCGGCTGGTTTTCAAGACGCACAGAGGGAACTCAATGGAGCCGAGGGTTTATCGGATCCTAAAAAACCTTCCAAGCCCATCTCACCCGCTGCTCCCGCTGTCGTCGAGGAGGAAAAGCCTTTTATCCCTCCGGGCAGGAGAAAGAAAGAGCAGAGGAAGCGCAGCCAACGCGCCTGGATTCTGTTCCTGCTCGTGATCCTGGCCGGTATGGTCAGCGCGGTGTACATTAAACCGTCGCTGCTGCCTGCGGATGTGCGCGGGATCATCTCTTTCCTGCCAACTACGCCGACCTTAACTCCCTCTCCGCAGCCGACTGCCACGCTAACGGAGACTCCTGCCCCAACCGCCACGGAAATCCCACCGACGGCTACTTTCACGTTGACGATGACAGCGCGTCCGATCGCGACCTCAACGTTGGTCGCCGTTGCGACGATCAGGCCCACCATCCAGGCGACTGCCACCACCACGCCGCGCGGCGGCGGTTACGGACAGATTGCCTTTGCATCAGATCGTTCGGGTCTCCCGCAAATCTATTTGAGCGATTTGAAAGGCGAGATCGTTGTCCCTGTGACGAGTATGGCGGATGGCGCCTGCCAGCCTTCCTGGTCACCGGATGGCACGAAACTCGTTTTTGTTTCCCCGTGCAGGGGCCCAAACATTATCGGTCAAACCCCGCTCAAGAATACCAGCCTGTATATCATCAGCGCGGATGGTTCACAGTTGACTTCATTGACCACCGTCCCGGGCGGCGACTTCGAGCCTGCCTGGTCTCCCGATGGAACCCATATTGCCTTCACATCCCTGCGCGATGGCGACATGCAGGTGTACGCCTTGAACCTCGCTGACCAGACTGTGGCCCGCTTGACGGATCTCGGTCCGGGTGTGGAAGCCCGCCAGCCAGCCTGGTCTCCCTCCGGCGATCGGCTCGTCTTTGTGGCCCTGCGAGTGGGCACGTACCAGATCTGGACAATGTCTGCTGCCGGCGAAGATCCGCGCCAGGTTGTTCGTAGTGGCCAGGAATATTGGGATTACTTCCCGGTTTGGTCCAAGGATGGCAAGGCAGTTGTCTTCTCTCAAAGGAGCGCAACGGCTGGATATTCGCCCCCCTGGCAGATGAGTGTGATCTATGAAAACCGGAATAACCTCGTTGCCACCAAACTGAACCTCGGTCCATTGCCAGTCGAACACGTCGTCTTTTCGGCGGACGGGTTCTGGTTGGCCATTCAGGGACAGGCCGTGGAAGGGAACACCGATATCTTCTACATGACCGTGACGGGCGGTGAACGTACCCGCCTTACCTCCGACCCTGGCCAGGATTTCGACCCAGCCTGGCGACCGATTGCAGGGCCGTAGAAAACGATACAAAATGGCGGTCTCCTCTCCGCCATTTTTTGTGTTTTGAATATTTACCGTGTTTAGGTGACAAGGCGCCCATAATTTTAGAGACGTTCCAGGGCTTGGATGGGGATTGAATTAATCGAAATATGTTTGTTATGACGGCTTTGAAGTAAAATTCCCGTTCAGAAATGATCGGATAAAGCGAACCAAATTATCGAGTCCAGCATATAAATGACTCTTCAAAACAGCACTTTGTTGCACAAGCGTTACCGAATTGTAGAGACCCTAGGCCAGGGAGGCATGGGCGCTGTTTACAGCGCCATGGATGAGAGTCTCGGCATGGTGGTGGCAGTGAAGGAAAACCTGTTCACTACTGATGAATATGCGCGCCAGTTCCGCCTGGAAGCGATTATCCTGGCAAACCTTCGTCATCCCAACCTGCCGCGCGTGTCCGACCATTTTACGATAGAAGACCAGGGCCAATACCTGGTGATGGATTTCATTGACGGCGAGGACCTCCGCGAGCGGATGGAACGGGAAGGCACACTCTCGGAAAATGATGCCATTCTCATTGGGGCGGCTATTTGTGATGCGTTGTCCTACCTGCATACCCGCAAGCCGCCCATCCTTCATCGCGATATAAAGCCCGGCAACGTCAAGATCACCCCGGATGGGCAGTCGAAGGCGGTCTATACAAAGGCGACGCGGGTGCTGTCCATGGCGTGCGACTCGCGCAACAACGTGTACGCGGTCTACGGCGGCATGTACGTCCCGTATGCGAACCAGTACTATTCCGCCAGCACGGTGCGCGGCAGGTAGCTCGCCTGCGGCGACGCGAACTGCGTCACCTAGAGCACGCCCCCGCGCCGGAAGCGGCCCACCTCGTCGGTGTGACGTTCGTAGAGGTCCAGCACCTCGTCG
>JAKANW010000565.1 GCA_021823555.1 Chloroflexota bacterium | reverse complement strand
TTACGAGAAAAAAGGCTCATGCACCAAGTGTAGAGCGTATGAGCCGGACGGGGTAGTGATGGATGTAATTGATTCGCGCTATGGGACTTCGTTGTCGGCGTCCAATTGGATGGGAGGAAAGGTGGAAGAATGAAAAGGCCCTGCGGGACATATCCGCAAGGCTTTTGGGACAATTTGTCTTGTGCAGAAAGAATTAGGGGGCCTTGGCGGTCCAATTGAACGTGCCCAGATCACACAGGATGGTCGCGCCCATAATCTCGTTTTTCATTGCGATGTGAATGGTCCCGCTGGCTGCCGTGCCTGACGTGAATTTTCCCTTGATCTCGCCAATGCTGTCGGACTGGATGTTAATTTGATTCCCGGAAAGAGGAAATTGACCGGTTGTACTTTGCGACATTGATCCGGCCGACATGGTTTCGCAGTGCAGGTCGCTCAATGAAAGAGCAATGCTGGTGACCTGGGCGCCATCGTCCGAAATTTTGAAGCTCAGCGCGGCGCTGCTGGCTTTATCTTTGGGAACATCAATTGTGCCCGAATAGGTCGCCCCTGCTTTGGGCTGGCCGCCTGCGCCGCAGGCGATGAGTGAAATCAGGAGCAGCAATCCCACCAGACTCAAAACGATTTGCTTCATAAGCTACCTCCTATCAGACTGATGCAGGAATAGGCAAGTTCGATCACTGTCCTGCTTTGTAATTGCCTGGGAGAGAAGGCAGCGGATTGCAACTTCACTATAGCACTGGCGGGAGTGGGTTTCAAGAGGTCACGATGACTTTTCTCGTAAGCGGATCATCAATCTAGCTTTTCATGTATTTCGATCTCACCCGATCGTCTGTTGATTGCCGCCTACAATAACCGCATAAAAACCTATAAGATAATGCAAAATAATTATAAATCTATTGACAATTTTGCAAAATAGTCATAATATAAGGTTATGGAAAGCGAATTTGGTACGACGCTTGACCGCCTGGATGATATAGACCTGTATATTCTGGATGCGCTACGCAAGGATGGCCGCGAAGCCTTCTCGCAGATCGCCGAGCAGCTCAAGGTCTCCCCCGGCATGATCCGCCAGCGCTATAACCGGCTGGTCGAACAGGGCTTCCTGAAAGTCGTCGCCATCACCAATCCCGTCCATCGCGGCCTCAAGACCATGGCCATGATCGGCATCCGCACCGACGGCCACAAAATGCTGGAAGTGGCCAACGCCATCGCCGCCCTGGAGAACGTGGTCTACCTGATGGTGGTCAGCGGGCGCTTTGACATCATGCTGGAAGTCTCCTGCCGCGACCACGAAGACCTGCTCAAATTCATCACCGAAAAGCTCTACACGATTGACGGAGTACGGGAAGCCGAAACCTTCATGCACTTGAAGATCGTCAAGGAAGTCTACTTTTAGCTCGAACCCGCCTCAGCCCGGACCTTGAGTCGGGCGCGGCGATACATACTTTGTCCGCACCCCAAAATATCGTGGGCGGCGGAGCCTCCTGAAAGGAAACATGAAAGTTTTATTGCAAGTCGTTCGGAATATTGGGGAAACCTTTATGCGCGCGTATACACAAGCCTTGCTGATCAACCCATACAGTCAATCTAACCCGCCCAGGCGCGAGTTATAAAACAAAATGGAGAAATAACCATGAAAGTATTGCTCGTCGGAGTAGGTGGAGTGGGAGAAGCCATTGCAGCCATCGCCAGGCCGCGCAAGTGGCTGGAGCTGATGGTGCTGGCCGACTATAATGTGAAGCGCGCCGAGGAAGTCCAGAAAAAACTCGGGGACAACCAGCGCTTCCCGGTCGAGTTCATTGACGCTGGCAACCAACAGATGATCGAAGACCTCGCCAAAAAATACGGCGTGAACGTAATCATGAACTCAGTGGATCCGATCTTCAACCAGCAGGTCTTCGACGCCGCCTTCAACGTCGGCGCAACGTACATGGATATGGCCATGACCCTGTCCAAGCCGGACCCCACCGAGCCGTTCAACCAGCCCGGAGTCAAGCTGGGCGATTACCAGTTCGATAAAGCCAAAGACTGGGAGCAGAAAGGCCTGCTGGCCCTGGTCGGAATCGGCGTCGAACCAGGCATGGCAGATGTGTTCGCCCGCTATGCCCAGGATCATCTCTTCGACGAGATCGAAGAAGTCGGCATCCGCGACGGCGCCAATATCGCCATCGAGGGCTACGACTTCGCACCCAACTTCTCCATCTGGACCACCATCGAAGAATGCCTGAATCCCCCCGTGATCTGGGAGGAGGGCAAAGGCTGGTTCACCACCCGCCCATTCTCCGAGCCGGAGGTTTTCGACTTCCCCGAGATCGGCCCGGTGGAAGTGGTCAACGTGGAGCATGAGGAAGTGCTGCTCGTGCCGCGCTGGGTCAAGACCAAGCGCGCCACCTTCAAGTACGGCCTCGGCGACCAGTTCATTGGCGTGCTGAAGACCCTGCACATGCTCGGCCTGGATAACAAGGAAAAGATCAGCGTCAAGGGCGCACAGGTCGCGCCGCGTGACATGGTGGCCGCCTGCCTGCCCGACCCTGCTCACTTGGGCGAGAAAATGCACGGCAAGACTTGCGCCGGGACCTGGGTGAAGGGCATCAAAGACGGCCAGAAGAAGGAAGTGTACCTGTACCAGGTGGCGGACAACGAAGCCTGCATGAAGACCTGGGGCTGCCAGGCCGTCGTCGCGCAGACCGCTTTCAGCGCGGTCATCGCCATGGACTTGATCGAGCATGGTCAATGGAAAGGCATAGGTGTGCTCGGCCCAGAAGCCTTCGAACCGGTCGTCTTCATGGACAAAATGGCCGATTACGGTTTCCCGTACGGCATCAAGGAAATGTAAACTTTCGGCGGGGCGGGATAATGCTATCCCGTCCAGCAGTCGTTTCATTCAAATTGAAGAAGAGGATTATACTTTGTGTGATTTACTTCACACATGAAAGCCCTTCACAGACTCACCTTCATCGTTCTTCCGTTGATTGCCTTGTTCGGGACATACGCTTTTCAGCTTAAGATGCCCGCCGCACAGCAAGGCGCGGCCTCGCCCACTCCCACGTATGATCCGTTTGTCGAGCCGCCGCTGCCTCCCAACCCGACCGAATTCGAATTGGGCCGCAACCTCTACTGGCACTGGTGCATGCCCTGTCACGGCGACCGCGGGCAGGGTCTCACCGACCAATTCCGCGGCCTGTGGGAACCGGAACATCAAAACTGCTGGGAGCGCGGCTGTCATGCCGGGCGGCAGGAGGACACGGGCTTTCCCATCCCAACCATCGTCCCGGCCCTGGTGAGCGCAGACCACCTGTCGCAGTTCTCCTCCCTGCAATCCCTGGCGGACTTTCTCAAGGCGACCCATCCGCCCCAAAGCCCGGGCATCCTCAAGGGTGAAGAATATCACGCCATCGCGCTTTTCGTCTTCACGATGAACAACCGATCGCCGGCCCAGCGTTCGCC
>JAKANW010000564.1 GCA_021823555.1 Chloroflexota bacterium | reverse complement strand
ACCACGGCCGCGCTGACCGAGCGCTTCATCGCCGCCATGCACGAGGACGAGGCGCGCCTGGGCGTGCTTAGGCCCGACCACGAACCGCGCGCCACCGAGTACGTCGCGCAGATGCAGGCCATGATCCAGAGCCTGATCGACAAGGGGCTGGCCTATGCTGCTGACAACGGCGATGTCTATTACGCCGTGCGCCGCTTTCCCACCTATGGAAAACTGTCCGGCAAGAGCCTGGACGAGCTGCGCGCGGGCGAGCGCGTCGAGGTCGATCCGCACAAGCGCGATCCCATGGACTTCGTCCTGTGGAAGGCCGCCAAGCCCGGCGAGCCCGCCTGGCCGGCCGCCTGGGGTGCGGGCCGCCCGGGCTGGCATATCGAATGCTCGGCCATGGGCGAGCAGCTGCTGGGCTGGCATTTCGACATCCACGGCGGCGGCCAGGATTTGCAGTTTCCGCATCACGAGAACGAGATCGCGCAATCCGAGGGCGCGCACGGCTGCACTTTCGTGAACTACTGGATGCACAACGGCTTCGTGCGCGTGGACGACGAGAAGATGTCCAAGTCGCTGGGCAACTTCTTCACCATCCGCGAAGTGCTGGAAAAATACGACGCCGAAGTGGTGCGCTTCTTCATCGCCCGCGCCCATTACCGCAGCCCGCTCAACTACTCCGACGCGCATCTGGAAGACGCCAAGGGCGCGCTCACGCGGCTATACACCACGCTGGCCAATGTCGCGCCCGACGATGGGAACACGGACTGGAGTGAAGCCCATGCGCAACGCTTCAAGGCTGCCATGGAAGACGACTTCAACAGCGCGGAGGCGGTCGCCGTGCTGTTCGACCTGGCCCATGCCGCCAACAAGGCAGCGAGCTCCAGGCTGGCCGGCCAATTGAAGGCCCTGGGCGGCATCCTGGGCCTCTTGCAGCGCGCGCCGCAGGAATTCCTCCAGGGCGGGGCCGACGCCGACGGCACGCGCATCGAAGCCCTCATCGCCGCGCGGCAGGCCGCCAAACAGGCGAAGAACTGGGCCGAAGCCGACCGCATCCGCGACGCCCTCAAGGCCGAGGGCATCGTGCTGGAGGACGGGCCGCAGGGGACGGGCTGGCGGCGGGGCTGAGCGCCTCAAGAGCCTCCCAATTCCGCCGTTATTCCCCCCATTCAGACGCTTTTCATCCAGCCATCTGCGCAAATCTGCCTCCGGTCGGAAGACGCTGGCGTTGGACAAAGCGGGGGATTAGCGTGCAAATGTGGAATTCTGGAATCGGACAATGAAGCCCAGGGTTGTGGGTTTTACGCTCATCGAGTTGCTAGTCACCATTGCGGTGGCCGCAATTCTGTTGACCATTGGGGTGCCTAGCTTCCAGGAGCTTTTCTATCGCAATCGCGTTGCGACAGTCACCAATGATTTTCTTACTGCACTCAATTATGCGCGTAGCGAAGCGGTAAAGAACTCGCAGACCACAGTCGTCTGCATGTCTAATAACCAGACGAGTTGCACGAGCGGCACGGGTTGGGCCAATGGCTGGATCATCTGGGTGGATCGTACCGGAGGAGGAACCTTCAGTTCGAACTACATCGTGCGAGTGCATGGCGCTATAAATGCGGGCGATGCCACCCTAGTCGGCACAATCGGCACCCAGTCCGGCTTTGCCTTCAGTTCCCAAGGGGCACTTAGCGCCACGCCAGAAAATGGGGTGACTTACGCAACCACTGGCGACACCGTCAATGTATGTACCCCAAGCGATTTGTCTGTCTCACGCCAAGTCGTTGTTGGCCCCTCCGGCTTGGTGTCGTCCCAAGACCCGGCGACTGCGCTCACCACTTGCCCATGAAGGAGACGGTCTTGCAACGGCAACATGGATTCACTCTCCTGGAAGTTTTGGTGGCGCTATTGATCGTCTCCATCGGTCTGCTCGGCTTGGCAGCTCTCATGTCCACCAGCCTGAAGAACAATCAGGGGGCGTCGCAGCGTTCCCAGGCGACTTGGCTAGCTTATGACATTCTGGATCGCATGCGTGCCAACGAGACACTGGCCCTGTCGGGAGCGTACAACATTACGCAAGGGGCCACCGCGCCCGCATGCCCGGCGAATGCGAACACGTCTGCACAGGTGGTCCAATGCGATAAGTCGCAATGGGAGGCGGAACTAGCCGCCGCCCTGCCCTCAGGGGATGGTAGCGTCAGCGTGAATAACCAGGGGGTGGCGACCATAACGGTGTACTGGAACGACTCCCGGGGGCTGGGTCTGCTTACCACCAACACCAACGCCAACTCGCAGTTTTCAGGGTCGAGCGCCCTGCCTTTGACCATCGTGAGCCAGCTATGAGGCAGAACTATTCATCAAGCATATTCCGCCAGGCCGGTCTGAGTCTAGTGGAAATAATGATAGCGCTGACCATAGGGCTCATGATCATTGGCGGCGTGGGGTACCTATATCTGGGCAGCCGCCAGGCCTTCCGCACCCAAGACAACCTCACTGCCATCCAGGAAAACGCCCGCTTCGCGCTGGAGACGATGACTCACGATATACGCATGGCCGGCTATATGGGGTGTGGCAATCTTAGTGCTGTCACACCGCATATCCTTGCCCAGAATATCTCTGCGGTAAGCTACGCTACCGCGGTGCAGGTGTTCCCCGGCGGGGCAGGCTGGACGCCACCTGCGACCATCACACTCAAGCCAAATACGGATGTGCTGCGCATCAGCCGCGCCGCGGGTGGCGGAGTAAATGGAACAGTCCCGGGAGGAGGGAACGGCTCGACATTGCAAATTTCGAGCAATCCTTATAATTTTAAGAAAAATGATGTGTTGTTGGTCAGCGACTGCAGTAGCGCAGACGTCTTTGCCGTAACCAACGCTACATCGGGCGGAACGACGCTCACTATCGGGGCGTCCAACAACGTTCAGCCCAATAAATTCAGCACCGCTTATGGCGCAGGGCCGCCCCCGGCCCAAGTCTTTAAGTTCTATCAGACCGACTATTTCATTGGTTGCCCGAGCGCTTCCTACAGCGGCGGAAAGTGCAGCGTGCCTTGGGCACTGTACCAGTCTGTCAACGGTACACCCAATCCTTTGATCGATAACGTGGAGGATGTTGCATACGACCTGGGGGTCAACGCTACGGGTGCCAATCCGCAGGCGGTGACGACTTATCTGGCGCCCAATCAGGTGACTAACTGGGCCCAGGTGCTTTCGGTGCAGATCCATCTGCTTTTGGTGGGTGCTGCCAGCGGGGACAGCGATGCCAACGTGGTCGGCACGCCGCAGCTGCTCACTTTCAACAATGCGCCTTGGGCGGCGCCCGACAACCGGTTGTACCAGGAGGCGGTGGCCACCGTGGCTATCCGTAACCGCCTATGAAATTACATCCATCGCTGCACTTTAGGCAAAGTGGAGCCGCCCTTATCATCAGCCTGATCTTCTTGGTGCTGCTGACGCTGATCGCTGTGTCC
>JAKANW010000563.1 GCA_021823555.1 Chloroflexota bacterium | reverse complement strand
GCCTTTGCAAGATACTCCGCTCTTTGCCCCACTCGTTGGCGTGGTAGAATCCACGCGCACAAGAAAAATAAGGAGATGGTTTCATGGAACAAAAGATTGGTACCTGGACTGAGAAGAAGGGGTTGGCCCAAATGCTCAAAGGCGGCGTCATCATGGACGTCGTAACTCCCGAACACGCCCGGATCGCAGAAGAAGCCGGCGCCTGCGCGGTTATGGCGCTGGAGCGTGTCCCCGCTGATATCCGCGCCAATGGTGGCGTTGCCCGCATGTCGGACCCCGATCTTATCCTTAAAATTATGGATTCGGTCACCATTCCCGTTATGGCAAAGTGCCGCATTGGGCATTTCGTCGAGGCGCAGATCCTCGAAGCCATCGGCGTGGATTACATAGACGAATCCGAGGTGTTGACTCCCGCAGATGAAGAGAATCACATTCTGAAACACAACTTCAAGGTTCCGTTTGTTTGCGGATGCCGCAACCTGGGCGAAGCGCTTCGCCGCATCGGCGAAGGCGCAGCGATGATCCGTACCAAAGGCGAAGCAGGGACAGGCGATGTGGTCGAGGCTGTTCGCCACGCGCGCGCGGTGCTGGGAGAAATTCGCCGTTTGCAAACGATGGCTGATGAAGAACTGATGCGCTACGCCAAAGAACTCGGCGCACCGTACGAACTGGTCAAGGAGACCAAAGAACTTGGTCGCCTGCCAGTCGTCAATTTTGCGGCCGGCGGCGTGGCCACTCCCGCGGACGCAGCCCTGATGATGCAGCTCGGTGTGGACGGCGTATTCGTTGGTTCGGGTATCTTCAAGAGCGGTGACCCGGCCAAGCGCGCCGCAGCCATCGTCAAGGCAGTGACCCATTACCAGGATGCCGGCATCCTGGCTGAGGTCAGCAAGAACCTCGGCGAGCCGATGGTCGGACGTAACGTCTCACAGATGCCCGAAGCGGAAAAGATCGCCGGGCGCGGCTGGTAGATTGACCGTGGACGATAGACCGAAGACCGTGAATTGGCCTACCGTCCATGGTCCACTGTCGATGGTCTGAACATGAAAATTGGAGTCCTCGCCCTCCAGGGCGATTTCGCAGAACATATCGTCATGCTCAAGCGCCTCGGTGTCGAAACTGCCGAAGTGCGCCTGCCAAGTCAAATCCAGAGACTGGACGGTCTTATCATCCCTGGCGGAGAGTCCACCACCATTGGCAAACTGGCGGTTTCCTACAACCTGATGGAGCCGCTGCAAACCTTTGGCCAACGCCACGCCATCTGGGGCACGTGCGCCGGTGCAATCTTTCTTTCCAAAGATGTCAGCCGCAACCAGCCTCTGCTCAGCCTGATGGATATCAAAGTGGCGCGCAATGCCTTTGGCCGCCAGGTTGATTCCTTTGAAGCCGACCTGGATGTCCCCGAACTCAATCACGCCACCGGGTCAAAAGATGCCTATCATGCGGTCTTTATCCGCGCACCGATCATCGAGTCGGTCGGTGACGGCGTGAAGATCCTCGCCGCCCTTCCCGACAAACGCATCGTTGCCGCGCAACAGGGACACCTGCTGGCCACCTCCTTCCACCCCGAATTAACGGACGACACGCGCTTCCACGAATACTTCCTGTCCTTAGCCGATTAGTATCACCCATGGCTACCCGCCCGCTCGACCTGCTCGATCTTCCCACACTCTATCGCTATCGCGGCGAAGCCGTCAGCCTCGACTCTGCCCGTCTGCTCACGCGCGGGAATCCCCTCAGCGCGGCGAGCTTCATGGCCTACGTCAACCCCTATCGTCACGTCTACACAGCAGTTTCTGCGGATGACAGCGCGACCCTGCTGGGTGGGATCATCCACACCCTGGATGAGACCTACGCCAGGCTGCTCTACCTGGCCCCCGCTTCGCATCTGACCCACCCCAGCCTGCCACCGTTAATTGAGCATCTCGCCGCCCAGGCAGGCGAGTGGGGCGCCTTCCACGTGCTGGCCGAAGTGGAGGAGACGAGCAATGTCTTCCCGGCCTTGCGGATGGGAGGCTTTTCTGTCTATGCTTGGCAGCGGATGTGGGATATATCCAATATAACGGAGGCAAATTCGGGGTCCGATTGGACGCGGGTCCACTCCGTCAATTTGCCTGCCATCCAGGGTCTGCACCACCAGATCGTCCCGCCGTTGCTGCATCCCATCGAACCGGCGCCGCGGCGCGCGGTTGGCTTGATGTGCACGGAGGATGTGAAGTGTTATGCCAACGTGTCAAGCGGTATCTATGGCATCGTGCTGACGCCGCTCATCCACCCGGATGCGACAGACGTAGCCGAGAAGTTGATCACGCTGGTCAGCGGCCTGCCTGACCGCCGCGGACGCCCCGTTTATGTCTGCGTGCGTTCCTATCAAGCCTGGCTGGAACCCGTGCTCGAAGACCTGGGAGCGCAGGCCGGTGCACGGCAGGCTGTGATGGTGAAACACCTGGTGCGGCTCATCAAAGATGAACAAGCCGTGCGCGCTGCCCAGCCCGCAGGTGTGAGTGTGCAGCCTTCAAGAGTGAGCAGACTTGAGGGAAAGAAATAGATTTTTTCAGGTGTTGCAGCAGTTACATAGCTGGTTCTCAAAGAGCGGCGCCAGAAGGTATGCGGCAGACAAATTGTCTGTATAATAGGTTTAGACTAAAAGTCAAGCAGGAACTCAGAAATGGTGAACGCGATAACCTTCCGCAAGCCGTTTGGATGGGCAAATTTCCACGGCGCAAGTATTTCCTCCTTTTGCCTCTTTGTCACTCAAACCCCGATACTTAACCATGACTCAACTCAAAATTACAGACGACCTTGACGCCCTGCTGGATGTCCTCCCGGCGGACATCCGCCAGGCGGTGAAAAAGGCGGACGACAGCGACAACCTGCTCGAGATCATCCTCGACCTGGGCCGCGTGCCCACTGCGCGTTTTGTGGAACGTGAAATTGTGCTGCGCCAGTCGGAGGTGACGCGCGCAGAAATTGACTACGTGGACGAACGCACGGGTGAATTCGACGCCGATAACCGCGCCGGCATCGAGCGCACCCTGCACCGCATCTCAGCCCTGCGCAACCGGCGCACCCACATCGTCGGGCTGACCCTGCGCGTCGGGCGGGCCGTGTATGGCACGGTGGATATCATCCAGGACATTATCGAAACTGGCAAGTCCGTGCTGATCCTCGGGCGGCCCGGCGTGGGCAAGACGACCCTGCTGCGCGAGGCTGCCCGCATCCTGGCCGAGAGCAAGCGCGTGGTGATCGTGGATACATCCAACGAGATTGGCGGCGATGGCGACGTGCCGCACCCCGCGGTGGGCAAGGCGCGCCGCATGCAGGTGCGCGAACCGATGCTCCAGCACGAGGTCATGATCGAGGCGGTGGAAAACCACAACCCCGAAGTCATCGTCATTGACGAGATCGGCCGCGAACTCGAAGCCCAGGCAGCGCGTACCATCGCCGAACGCG
>JAKANW010000562.1 GCA_021823555.1 Chloroflexota bacterium | reverse complement strand
GGGAGCGATGCCCGACGCGCTCAAAGACTGCGGAAAACGCGGCATCCACGCGGCCATCATCATGGCGGGCGGATTCCGCGAAGTCGGGCCGGAAGGCGCGGCATTGGAAGACGAAGTGCTGCGCATCGCGCATGACAACGGGATTCGCATCCTCGGCCCGAACTGCATTGGCCTGCTTGACACCCACTACCCCCTCGACATGACGTTCCTTCCGCCGCCCCTGCCGGCCCCGGGCGACATCGCCTTTCTCTCCCATTCCGGCGCGTTCTGCGCGGCGGTGATCGATTGGTCGCGCCAGCAGGGATTCTCGTTCTCGCGGCTGGTCAGTTTGGGCAATCAAACCGACATCATCGAAACTGACCTGTTGGCGCTGATGGCCGAGGACCCCAACACGCGCGTCCTCGCCATGTACCTCGAGTCTCTGCCCGACGGCAGCCGCTTCATCGAAGAAGCGCGCCGCCTCACGCCCAAAACGCCCATGGTGGCGCTCAAGGTGGGCCGCTCGGCCAGCGGCCAGCGTGCGGCCGCATCGCACACCGGCGCGTTGGCCGGAACGGACGCGGCCTATACTTCCGCGTTCGAAAAAGCGGGCGTGCTGCGCGCTGCCAGCGCGGAGGAACTCTTCGAGTGGTCACGCGCACTGGCCTGGCTGCCTCTGCCCAACGGACGCCGTATGGCTGTGCTCACCAACGCCGGCGGTCCGGGCGTTATGTCGGCAGACTTCATCGAAACTCACGGCATGACCCTCGCCGAAATTTCCGAAGACACCCGTGAAAAACTGCGCACCATCCTGCCGCCCGCGGCCAGCCTAATCAACCCGGTGGACATGCTCTCCAGCGCTTCGCCCCAGCAATATGCCGGTTCACTTCAAATCCTGCTTGACGATCCGAACGTGGACGGCGTCCTGCTCGTCCTGCCGCCGCCGCCCATGTATTCCACCGAGTCGGTGGCAGACTCGCTCATTCCGCTCATCCGCGCCGCGACCAAACCCGTCACGATTGCGTTGATGGGCAGTAACCTGGTGGAGGAGGCGTTCCGCCGTTTCACCGCGGCGCACATTCCCACCTACGATTTCCCCGAACGCGCCGCCTCGGCTTTGGGTTGTCTGGCACGCCGGGCCGACTACCTGCGCGACCTGCAAGCCGAATCCCAAACCGCGCCCAAACTCGACAACGCCACCATTGACTCGATTCTGCACGAGACCACCACCGCCGCCTGGCTGGACCCTGAGCGGGCCGACCGTTTGCTAAAAGCCGCCGGCATCCTCACCGCGCCCGTCAAGCTGGCCCGCAGTGCGGACGAGGCCGCGTCACTGGCGCAGGAACTCGGATTCCCGCTGGTGCTCAAGATCGACAGTCACGAAATTTTACATAAATCGGATGTGGGCGGTGTGGCCCTCAATTTGAATTCCGCCGAGGAAGTGGCCGCGGCGTTTGAGTCCACCACACGGAATGCGAAACACGCCCAACCGGAGGCGAGAATCGAGGGCTGTCATCTACAACGGATGATTCCCGACGGGCAGGAGGTGATTCTCGGGGCGACGCGCGATCCGCAGTTCGGTCCGTTGATGATGTTTGGCGCGGGCGGCGTGGACGTGGAAGGGCTGAAAGATGTCGCTTTCCACCTGGCTCCGCTGACCGAACGCGAAGCCGACCGCATGATCGACCGCACCTGGGCCGGGCGCAAACTAGCCGGCTGGCGCTCCATCCCCGCGGCGGACCGGGCAGCGGTCCGCGAGGCGTTGCTGCACCTTTCGGAACTGGTACACACGCACCCGGAAATTTCGGAGATTGAGATCAATCCGTTGCGCGCTTTGAGCAAAGGCGTGGTCGCTGTAGATGTGCGTATCCACGCCGGCCCGTGCTGAACCTGGGAATCAATTAACCAACTTCCAGAAAACGCCAAAATGTCCATCAAAATCCGGGTTCCAGATTTCATGCGTCTCAACGCCAACCTGGGGGAATTGGAAACAGAATTTCGCGCGCATTTTTTGACATCGGATCTGGAGCAAACACGTGTGGCTATTGGAGCCAGCATCGTGGGTGTGGCAGCCCTGGGTACCATTGATTATCTGGTCATTGGAAACTCCCCGGCATTCTTTACCCATTTGGAAATGCGGGCGGCTTTCATCCTCTTTTCGATCTTTACGGCCTATTGGTTGATGCATGTCACCAACGTTAAAGACTTCGAATGGATCACCATCGGCTGGGGGCTTGCGCTCGTCCTGCTGACGGTTTGGGTGGACTACCTTCGTCCTGCCGATTTCATCGAAAGCACGGACTTGCACTTGCTGATGGCCTTCGCGGGTTATGTCATGCTGCCTCTTCCGCCCGTCAAGCGCATGATTATCCCCGTCGCGCTCACCATTGGGAACCTATGGGTCATTTTCACGGTCCGCGACGTTCCGAACGCGGCTTGGTTGGGACTCACGGTTAGCGCGTTCATCCTCATGCACATAGCAGGCGTGGTCATCGCCCTTTGGATGTACCACGCCCGCCGCGAACAATTCCGCGCTCATCATGAACAAGAAACCATCAACCGGCAGCTGCGCCAGCTGGCAACCACCGACGACCTGACGGGAATTTACAATCGCAGGTATTTCCTGGAACGCGCTCAGGAGGAGTTTGAGCGTTACCAGCGGCATGGACATCCATTCACCCTGCTGATTGCCGACCTCGACCTGTTAAAGAAAATCAATGACACGTACGGTCATCACGCCGGGGATTTGGCTATCCGTCAATTCGCGCATCTGATCAACAAGGAAAAGCGCGCCACCGACATCTTCGGCAGGCTGGGCGGCGAGGAATTCGGATTGCTCCTGCCCGAAACAACGTTACAACAAGCCGCAGGAATCATCAATCGCATCTACGACCAGAAGTATTTGCTGGTGGTGCGAACCGTGGAAGAAGATGTTCATTTCTCGTTCACGGCAGGTGTGGCAGAATGTGTCCCCGGCTACACAAAAATGGAAGAGTTGTTCAGCACCGCCGATCAAGCCTTATACCGCGGCAAAGACAAGGGACGCGACCGTGTGGAAATGGAGTTCAGCAAAGCCCGTTAAACACTTGGTTCCGGGCGCGGTACAATCCAGTCCATGTCCCCATCCTTTGATACCACAATGCAACAAATCGAAACCACCCTCCGCCGCGTCGAAGTGGACGGCATTATAGTCGCGGTGGCCTTCCATGACCTGCAAACCGGCCTGGAATTTTTACACCGCGCGGACGAGTCCTTCCATCCCGCCAGCACATTCAAGGTGGGTGTAATGATGGAGGTTTTTCACCAAGCCGCCCAAGGAAAATTCTCTCTCGACGATGAAATTCCAGTGGTCAACTCGTTTACGAGCATCGCCGATGGCAATCCGTTTTCCGTGTTTCCGGATGACGACTCCGAGACCAGCTTATACGAAAAAATCGGAAACACAGAATCTCTGCGCGAGAACGTCAGCGTGATGATCG
>JAKANW010000561.1 GCA_021823555.1 Chloroflexota bacterium | reverse complement strand
GACGGCGCTGGCGAAAGGTCTGTCGTTCGGGCGGGCCAAGCTCCGCCACGCGCTGATCAACGCGGCGCTGCCGCTCGTCGCACTGTTTGGCGGCCGTCTGGGATCGGCATTCGTCGGCGCCATTGCCCCATATCCTGGCGGCGCGTTCAGAGCCTTGTGAAAGCACCTTGCCAAGCGGCCCTTCATTGTGGACAATCTGATCGAGCACCTTGAGCATCACGTCGGGGTCGCCGAACTTGAGTTCAAGCCCGCCTGTCTGTTCTTTGGCGATGATGCCCTTCTCATAGCACTCCAGCGCAAAGGCAATGGTTGCGCCGCAGGCGATGGTATCCACTGCATATTCATTGCAGGTTTGGTTGGCCTTCGCGATCGCTGCCAGGTCGCTGATGCCGCAATATGAGCCAAAGGTGCCGATAGTCTCGTATTCAGGGCCGCCATATTTCGGTTGAACCTTATAAGGCCCCTCGTTCAGCTCCACCACTCGCTTGCAACGCACCACGCAGGCATAGCAGGTATCGCGATCCTTCAGGATGGTCTCGGCCATCTTCTCGCCGCTGATGGGGTCGCAGCTTTCGAACTGTCCCTCACTGTAGTTGCGGGTTGGCAGTGTACCGATGGTATTGTTGAACAACACGACCACCGCGGTGCCAAATTTCGCCAGGCCATCCATATCGCCGTTTTCGGGGATGGCTTTTGGACCCGTTCGGTTGAGCGTGGTCAGGGCTTTCGAGTCAAAGATTTCTGGCTTCTTCGTGCCGCGCACCACCACTGCCTTGAGATTCTTGGCGGCCATCACCAATCCCATGCCTGTGCGTCCGTTATGGCGGTTGGACATGCTGACAATGGTCGAAAACAGCACGCCGCGCTCTGCCGCGATGCCATGCTGGAGAATTTCAGCCTTTGGGTCTACTTCCTTGTGCAGAATATCGTCCACCTCCCCCGTGATCTTTCCCATCAGGTGGGCGGCGTCACGCAATTCCGCCTTGCCTTCCAGGATGGCGAGATAGACAGGCTTGGGTGATTTCCCTTTGATCACAATACCGTCATATCCCGCGAACTTCAACTCAGCCGGGAAAAAACCGCCGCTTTGCGAATCGCCGATCCCGCCGCTGATGGGCGACTTGGCATTGGCATTCAGCCGGCTCTGACCCGAAATCGCCGCGCCCGTCGTTACACCGGCCATAAGCGTCAACACGTTCTCAGGACCAAGCGGGTCAGCGCCTTTAGGCATCTCGCGCAGGATGTAATGCATTCCCATTGCACTCCCGCCCATATATTTCCGATAGAATGCTTCAGGTGGTTCTTCAACCGTAAGCATACCTTTGGTCAAATCCACGTGCAGGATCTTGCCGTTGTATCCATAGGGCATGGCAGCCTCCTTCGGGTTTTCTGTCAATTATACAGGTTGGAAAGGATTACGACAACTTGACTCTTCCGAAAGCGACAAGGGCAACGGAATCGCTGTCATTTTCCGCCCCCATTTTGCTTCGCCTCTTTCCGAACCGGTAGTTGTTCCTGGTAAATGGAGCATCGCGCGTCTTTGACGTTGCCCGCGTAAAACACCTCACAATTCGGCGTGAAAAGTCAAGCAGCGGGTGTAGCTTGAAACGGCTTATCCTTTTGTGACGGTCGCCGGACCAGGTTGGATAGCCGCTTCCCGAAGTGGATAAAGGGTCGTTCAACCAGCGAATAGGTACCCCAGCAGAGGCTAACCACTGCTACACCCGTTAAATCCATGGCGGCATAAAGCTGGAAGGGAGTAGTGATTGCTGCCATCAGATTCGGGAGCAGCATGAAGAATGCCACGAAGATCACCATTCCGTGCAGGAGATAGACGCTATAGCTGATCTCTCCCAACAGCATCACTGCCGGGACACTGAGAATTTTGAAAATGGAATTTCCCATGGCAATGGGAATAAAGAAAAGGGCCAGGAACAGGGCCTGCGATGGTTCGAAATCGTTCTGGTAGAGAGCAAATGCCAGGAAGAGGGAAACCAGGGCCAGCAGGGTAATCCAGTTATTTTTTGCAAGTTCCCTGCATCGCCCGGAGGTATAAAACCAAGCCGCGATTGCGCCTCCCAGGAAATAAACAAAATAGGTTGTGCTGACTTGCAGGTATGGAATGTACACGGGCCAGATGGAAAACCCAATCGTGGCCGCCGCCAGCGCGAGCAGGGGCAGGGGAGATTTCTCAGAAAACCTGACGAACAGCGCCTGGACGGGAAGCGTTAGGTAAAAGAGCCATTCGTATTTGAGTGTCCAGACTACGCCAGCTACAACCCCCACTGTGCCGCTGAACTTGTTGATGTTTGGATAATCTGCGAAAGACAGCCAGATGAGGATCTGTTCGACCAGGGCCTTCATGGGAGATTTCAGGACAAAATCGCTGACCCAGAACACGATCGCAGTCAAAGCCGCAACCATGAACCAGTACAGGGGAACGATCCTGAACACTCTTGAGATATAAAGCGAAGTCCAGTCCAGCCTCCCTTTTTTGGCAAACAGGCGCGACCAGAACAGAAAACCCGTGACCATGAAGAAAAGCGCCACCCCAATGGCTCCAACGCGCGCGTAGAATTGGAAGTCTAGCCCTCCCCACCTTCCGGTCCTCACAAAATAAAAGATGCCCACGAAATGACCGACAAATACACCCAGCGCCAGGAAGCCGCGTAGACCGTCAATGCTTTCCAGACGGTTGGCGGTATCGGTGGCTGGCTTCCTGAATCTCTGGATTACCCACGCGGTGAGAACACAAATCAAGATTGCGAGGAAGCCTGCAAGTGTGGATGGCTGAAAAGAAACTGTCATAGAGTAATGTGTCTGCTTTCGATTCGCCTAACCGCCATTGACAGCCAGGAACTTGATACTGCGGCGATAGGCGATCGTCAGGATGGAAACAAAGACGATGATCCAGAGTATCTGTCCGCCCAGCATTTGCAGGAACAGGTTGAAGTCCGGTTTGACGAACAGGCGGGCAGGCGCATACATCATGTAGGCGAAAGGCAGAGATTTGGCAATCGTTTGCAACCAGGCCGGGAACATATCGAGCGGAATCAACATGCCGCCGAGGATGAAGACTGCTTTTTGGTAAATCAACTCAAAGGAATTGGTCTCCTCCACGAGAAAGGCAGCCAGGCCGATGAGAGCCATCATGCAAAAGTGAAGCACCCATGCGCCGAGTGTAGTGATAAAGGCCATGCCCCATCCTACGGGAGCGGGCGGCGCTCCTGCCAGCCACCAGACAAAGGTCCCGCCGACCAGGATGTTCAACAGGACACGCACACCGCCATCCCCCAGGCCGTAGAAAAGATGATAGAGCAGGAAATTATAGGGCTGGCTGAGAATGTAAGCCACCTCACCATTCTTGACCTGCTCCGAGATGGTGCGGTTGATACGCGGCCGTCCCAGTTCGATCACCTCGGCCATCATCAGGTACCACAGCATGTCGTGGAAGGTCAGGCC